>JAEMQE010000251.1 GCA_022758945.1 Lentimicrobium sp.
TATCATTGTTTTTAAACCAAAACTAGGGTAATTTTACTGAACAGAATTTAAACTTTAATACAATGAAAAATAAGTATTTGTTTTTGGTGGTAGTAGCATTGGTATTTATTGGGAGTAATAGTAGTATTGCTCAAAAAACCAGCTGGGCGGTTCCAGAATACACTAAGGGGCTAAAAAATCCATTTGGTGGTAATAGTAGTGCCACAGCTGAAGGAAAAGATATCTATGAACAGATGTGTGTCTTATGTCATGGATTAACTGGAATGGGAAATGGAGAAGCAGGGTTGAGCCTTGATCTACAACCTGCAAATTTTCTCCATATTAAAGATATTAAGAATGAAACTGATGGCGAAATATTTTGGAAAATAACTGTAGGAAAACCTCCGATGTCATCTTATGATGAATTATTAACTGAAGACCAGAGATGGAAATTGGTAAATTACATTAGAGAACTCAACAAGAAAAAATAATCATTTTTATCAGTAATAAGACAAAACTCTGTAATTAAGATAATTACAGAGTTTTTTTTATTAAAATCCAGTTTCTCATCTCTTTTAAATTTGAGGATTTGAACTTGTATTTTAGGCTTATGTTTTTTTATTTGGCACATAAAAAAAGTATCTTTACACAGAAAAATCTTATATTTATTAGTTCCAATCAATAATACTATTTCAATTATGATTCAAAAAAAACTACTTATTCTATTATTTTTTTTTAGCACCAGTTTTGTTTTTGCACAAACGGATACCATAACAAAAAAGGAAGTGGTTACGAAAACTGACAGCCTTTCAAAATTTGATGGTTTTAACAAAAAAGCGGAGGCGTTTTTTTAAAGTATTTCCCGTGCCAATTTATACTCATACACCTGAGGCAGGAAATATTTTTGGATTGGCCCTGTTATTGGAAGAAAACAGCAAATGATAAAATACAAGGGAACAACCTTGTATCCTCCAGCAATGATTGATATTTTGAACAATTTCGATACAATTGAAGATTACATCATTATAATTTCTACAAATGATTTAGGAACGGATGAAATTTTGATTAGGATTGCCGTAAAACAAGAATCAGAAGCTTTTTTGTATAAAATAAAAGATCATTTCAGAGCTAAGTTAAGAGTAACTCCAAAAATTGAATTTAACAGCAAAGAAGAGTTGCATTCCTTGATTTATAATCCAATGAGCAGAAAGCCAATTCATTTTTTTGACAATAGAAAAAATGCTCTTTAAGAGAACTGATTTTGATTTTAGATAAAAATAAAAGTGGACAATTATCGAATAAAATCGAGTTGTCCACTTTAGTGGAGTCGGGGAGAGTCGAACTCCCGTCCAAACAAGCAACTAAAAAACTTTCTACACGCTTATTTCCTGATTAGATTTTCGACTTTGTGCTCGGCCAGAAACAGCCACACATTGCTTATCTTCTTAATTTCGAAATCCACCCGAAGCTTGTGAAAATCTAGGTTTAAATTTACGATTCATCTTTATCGACCGCCATAAACCAGAGCTTTCGAGATGAATCCTGCTTTCCTACCTGGTAGGACGAGGCTAATCTTACTATAATTCAGATTATGCAGCAAGAGCGTAGTTTCCTTCGCCGTGTATGTGTTTTGAAACCTTTTATTTACGAGAATTGTCCCAGTTCTCGACGTGCTTACTTTTCAATTCGACTTGCTGTCAAAACCAGTCGACCCCATTTTAATTTCAGATTTCATCTAAAATATTTTGCAAAAGTACAATAATTTCAACGCTAATGCAAGAATCTACAATCTAAAATCTGCAATCTAAAATTTACTCGTCTTCCACTTTAAAAGGATAATCTCCAAACAATGGCGCTAATTTTCGAACTGCATAAGTGCTTTTGGTGAATTTATTTGATAACGCAATTATGGTTACATTTTCATCTTTTAGAGGAATATAGGAAGAGGTAAAACCGTGCCACCAACCATTATGAAAATAGAAATTTTTCCCATTAGGCCAATTAAGCATTCGAATTCCTAATCCGTAATTTTTGGTTCCAGGATGTTCGTTACTATATCCGGTATAAACTTGTTTTAAAAGTGCCGGTTCTAAAAAATAAGGAGAATTTCGAGCACGATCAAATTTTAACAAATCTCTTGGAGTTGAGTAAATATTTTTATCACCATACACTTTATCAAGATAATCAATTCCAATTTCCACTCTGTTGCCTTTATAAGATGGAGCAACTTTCTTTTTGTCTTTGTCAAAATCCAAAACAAAAGTGTTGGTCATTCCAAGTGGTTTAAAAATCATTTGGCTCATTGCTTCTCTATAGGAAAGTTTGGTTACTTTTTCAATTATCAAAGCCAGCATTGAATAATTAGTGTTACAGTAGGCAAAACGGGTGCCTGTTTTTTGTTCTAACCCAATGTTTTTGGTTCCCATTATGGTTAAGATGTCTTGATTTGTCAATGTATTATGTCTGTCCCAAACCGTTTTATCACGATCTGTAAAATAGGCATAACTGCGCATCCCGCTTCGGTGACTTAATAACATTCTGACTGTTACATCTGGATATGGAAACTCTTTCAAATAGACTGTTACTTTATCGTCTAACCCAATTCTTTTGGCATTGACCAATTTTAAAATTGCAGTGGCGGTAAGGACTTTACTTACTGACGCAATATGAATTGGTGTAGTACTTGTTATAAGCGTTTTATCTCTAAAATTAGCATAACCTTCGTATTTCTCATAGATAATTTGTCCATTTTTAGCAACAAGAAATCCTCCATTCATACTGTTGTTGGGCCAGTTTTTTCTGTAAAACGCATCAATTTTTTCTTTAGTTGCAGTGATATATTCAGCGGTAAGTTTTGGAGTTTCATTTGTTAAAGGTTTCATTTTAGGCAATGCATCTTTTGGAAGTTCGGCATCTCTAATTTCCACTTTTTTTGGCTTTGTGCAAGAACTTAAAACTAGAATAAGGATAAGGAATTGTAGTATATTTGCGCGTTTGATAAAATTCATATATATTTTGCTAGAAAGGCAAATATATAGAATGAATCCCTTTTGATTTGTAATTTTTTTGAAAACCTTAACACTTTTTTGGAATAAATAATTTTGATTTGTTTCATTATCTTATTTATCAGCTCTTAATGATTTTTGCCCAAAATATTTTTAGAAAAAATAATACGAATTAATTAATAATGTTATATTTGTAACAAAAGTACGTGATAAAGTTAAATTATAAAAGTTATAACATTATGAAGTTCGGAATTATAAAAGAAAGAAAAAACCCGCCAGACAGAAGAGTTGTGTTTTCTCCTGATGAATTAGCAAGATTAAAACAGATCCATCAAGGGGTTTCTGTAAAAGTTGAAAGTTCCGAAATTAGGGTTTTTACTGATGCACAATATAAAAACATGGGAATTGAAGTTACCAATGATATTAGTGATTGTGATGTGTTCTTTGGAGTAAAAGAGGTTCCGGTTGAGTATTTAATTCCTAATAAATCTTATTTCTTTTTTTCGCATACCCTCAAAAAACAGCCACATAATCAAAAACTTTTGAAAGCCTTATTGGAAAAAAACATTGATTTTTATGATCACGAAACCATAGTAAATACTCATAATTTCAGATTGATAGGTTTTGGAAAATACGCGGGAATTGTTGGTGCATACAATAGTATTCGCGCTTTTGGAATAAAATTCGAATTGTTCAAGCTTCCAAAAGCAGAAACGCTTTCAGGGAAAGAAGATATTATTGCACATTTGAAACGTTTGGTTTTGCCTCCAATAAAAATTGTAAATACTGGAACAGGGAAAGTGGGTAGCGGTGTAAAAGAAGTTCTTGACGCTATTAAAATTAAAGAAGTTTCAGTCGAAAATTATTTAACAAAAACCTACACACAGCCTGTTTATACTCAAATTGATGTATTGGATTATAATGTCCGAAAAGATGGAAGCGTTTTAGACTTCAATGATTTTTTTCAGAATCCTCAGGATTATGTTTCAAATTTTGAGCGGTTTACAAAAGTTTCGGATATATACATTACAGGACATTTTCATGCCAATGAAGCTCCAAATATCCTTACTCGTGAAATGCTTCAGTCCAAAGATTGTAAAATAAAAGTTGTTGCCGATATCTCTTGCGATGTTGATGGTTCTATAGCTTGCACACTCAGGTCATCAACAATTGCAGACCCTTTGTATGGTTATTTGCCAATTGAAAATAAGGAAGTAGATGTTTTTCATCCTGCAGCTATTGTGGTTATGGCAGTTGATAATCTGCCTTGCGAATTGCCCAAAGATGCCAGCGAAGGTTTTGGCGAAATGTTTATGGAGCACGTGATCCCTGCTTTTTTCGACGGCGATAAAGACGGAGTTTTGCAAAGAGCCAAAATGACCGAAAACGGCAAACTGACGCCTAGATTTAGTTAT
>JAEMQE010000248.1 GCA_022758945.1 Lentimicrobium sp.
CGAGGAGGATTCATTTTATCTCTTTTACTTCTCTATGATCATACATATTTAATACAGAATCTCCAATATGAGCTGCACCTATAGCACCTATAGCACCACCTCCAACTCCGCCTATAAATCCTCCTACAGCTCCACCGACAGCAGTTCCAGCAACAGGAAAAATAAATGTACCGATTGTAGCTCCCATTGTAGCTCCTATTGAAGCTCCAGCCTCTCCTCCAACTAAACCAGCTCCAATTATAGTAGCTGTTTTAGCACCAACAATCGCTGCTCCTCCCTTATCATTCATTTGTATTCGTTGATTACCTTCTTTTACTCCTTCATAAGCTGTATAAGCAATTCCAGCATAGCCTAACCCTTTTAATCCCCCTGAAATTTTACCATTACTTTCTACAGTAGGTTTATAGTTTTGAGCTAACTTAAGTTTACCTGCATCATCTGTTTTTAACATTTTTTCTTCTAAAGATTTTTCTCTATATAAATCTTTAAATTTATCTACACCTGTTTTTGTTGAAGATTTTATTTCACTTTTAAATTCAGAAAATTTTCCTTCATGTTCTTTTATTTCTGAATAAAGAGATGTATTTTCAGATATCAATCTATTTTTTTCAGCAATTTCAGTTGGTGTTAATCTATTTCCAGCTTTTTGCTGTTTATTTAAATCAGAAATTCTTGAATTATTGCTTTTAATAATTTTTTCTTTTTCAGCTTTTTGACTTAATTCAATTGCTAATTTTCTATTAGCTTCAGTTACTTTGGAATTTCTACCTGTACTTAAAGATGATAAGACTTCAGCCAAAACATCCATACCTAATTTAACACCATCAATAATTTCCTCTACAGCTTTTGCTTCTCCATATAATTTATTAGCTTCAAAATCGCTAATACCTCCTTGTTCAGTTTTTATTTTATCAATTATAAATTTATTTTTAGCTTGTGTAGATTCTTTATCTGTAACATTTGAATTAGACTGAAGTGTTGTTGTAATTCCATCTTTTTGTAATCTATTTACTGTAATATTGTCAACAGAAGCATTAAATGCTCTTGATTTATTCCCCATAACAGACATAGAAGTCTTTCCTATAACAGCAGCATTAACATTGGATAAAGACATTAATTCCTTATCTTTTAACCCAAGATTTGCCATAACACTTCGAATTACTTTATATGAAGTACTATTTTTATACAAAGTTTTTATTTTTGTTTTTGGATCAATTTTAAATGCTGTAGTAAATAATTCTTTTAAAACATTTTTATCTGAATTAATAGTTCCTGTTAATTTTTCAGATGTATATTCTCCTTTTTGTGTTGCATTTAAATCATATTGTAAATTTTTTTGTGCTTCCGCTGAACCTTCAACTTTATTAGCAGTTTCTCCAAATACACCTAGTGTTGATTTCATATATGCTGCTCTTGCCATTGATTTTCTTGCTTCACTATAATGCCTTATTCTTTTCTCTAATGCAATAGCACCTTGATCACCCATTTGAACCGCATCTTTCAATGTATTTTCATTTAATTTTGGTATTGCAAGTCTCTCTGCAACCATAGTGTCTTCCTTAATTTTAGCATGTTGCTGTATTTGTTTATCAGTAGCAATTGTTAAACCTTTACCTTTAGCTTCATCTGCATCAACTCTTGAATTCCTTTTTACAGTATTTAAAAGTCTTTTATTACCCTTGTCACTATATGTTAATTTACCATGTACTATTTTTCCTTTTTCTCCAGCAAATACATCTAATCTCTGTTGAATTTCACTTTCTTTTAAACCATTTTGTTTACCAATATTAAATGCTGATTTAACAATTGCTTGTTCTCTTGTCATCCCTTTATTATTTGTCATTTCAGTCTGTACTTCTGATTCAAATTCTGATACTGATTTTAATTTTTGTCCTGCATTAGCATCTGATCTAGCATTTATAGATTTTTCCCCTCCTCCAAATATTTCTTGTGTTTTTCTTTCACTTTCATAATTTGTCATGAATTCATTTGTTTTTGTATCTACATATGCATTCATTTTACTTCCATCTTTATCACTTTCCTTGTCAATTCCAAGTCTTTTTTGTGTAGATTCATCTAAAGAAAATGCAGCTTGAGCGGTAACAGCCCTAACTGCAGCTACAGCAGCAACTCTTTTTGGATCATTTGTATTTGTTCCAAGAGCTTCTTGTTTATATGCTGCATCCATTATTTTTTGATTTTCTTCTTGTCCCATTGTTTTAGCAATTGAGTGCATTACCTTTGTATCACCATCTTGTGTTCCTACAGCAATTTGTTTTTCTTGAATATCAATTTGTTTTTGTTGTTCATTTATTAAATATGACTTTTGAGCATCTGAATTTTCACCATAAATATGTTGTACTGCAGTTCCACTCATAATTTTTTGTAACATTTTTCCTTTTCCTGTATCTACCAACTTATCTTTATTTTCTTCATTTGTCATCCAATTTCCAGCTCCCAATCTTGAATTATGACCAGCTTCAAGACTATCCATTTCAGCTAATGAAATCATTTTCGAGCCCTTAGATGTCCTATCTTTATTTATTTCATTAAGTTTTTTCATATGACCAACATCTGTATTAATAACACCACTATCAAAATTTTTAGAAAATCCTGAAGCCATACCAGATGAAATATTTCCAAGCATTTGAGCAGAACCTTTTAATATAAGGTAAGTCAAAGCAGGAACTGAAGCATATAAATATCCTCCAACAGAAGCCAACATAGCAGCATCTGAAAAACTTTGCATTCCATTAGTTGGATTAAATCCTTTATTATTATACATAGAAGAAAATTTATTTGTTGAAATTAATCCTAAAAACATGTCTAAAATAGCAGCTGTAGGTGTCCATAACTCAATCCATAATAAACTTTGTAAATAAGATACAAGAACTTTTAGTCCACCTGGAAGTAGTATTACAACAAATACAAAAGGGAAAAATGCATATAATACAGCTCTCATACCCATTTGTAGATAAGGTAACATTTGTGCCATATAATAGCCTGAACCTAAAGAATTTGTTGTAAATTCAGACATACTTTTTCCTGCAGCAAATGAAGCATCTGAACCTATTGCCAAATTTCTTTTTGAATCAAACATTTGATTTGCCATGGCACACTGTAAAGCTATATTTTGAGCATTTGAAACAGTCGCTAATCCTGACTGTCCAGTTAGAACAGTAATTGCTACTGGATCAAATACATCTTTTAATGAAGAACTACATTCTATTACACCACTTTTTGATAATGAAGTAAGCCTAGATTGTAAGTTATCCCAAGCTTGACCACATGTTTGAAGATCTCCAGAAATAGTAACAAAAAGATTCGCAGGAATAATACCACCAAAAGTAATTCCTGTTGCTATTGATGTTGAATTAATATCTGTAGGATTTTTATAAACAACAATATTTTGACTTTTGATCAAATCATTCATCGTTCGTCTTACGTCTCCAGTTTGTTTCATAGCATTTATGACCATTTCTCCATAATTAGGATCTTGACCAGCAGGGATTAATATACAATCATTAGTAATAGAAACAAGAGATGAACCAATTGTAGCAGCATTTCCAGTTGCAAGAGTTGAATCTGAAGTTATATTATCTAAAGAAATAGAAGTAACAGCACCAATTCCAGCTAAATATGAAGCAAATCCTTGTCTTGCAGATGGATCAAGAACAACTGTAGTAGTTAATGGTGAAAAAGCAGTTCTTGCCATTTTTGTTGTTTCAACGCCAATTTCATTTAAAAAAGAAAATCCCCAAGCTAATGCTGTTGGAATATTACCAACAACAGTTCCTGTTGTTACATCTGGAGCAACCATAGTTATATTACTAGCATTATTTTGACAAAAAGTTCCAAGATTATTTGTTTTTATTATTAAATTTGACTTATCATGAAAAATTAATGTTAATAAAGTAGTTCCAAGAATCATATATTTTCCAAAATCTGAAATCGCTCCAACTCCACTACTACCTTGAAAAGATTTTAATACTCCACTGAAAAATACTCCAAAACCTCCAAGTAAAAATACTAATTTCAATAGCTGTAGATAATCTGCACTTTGAAATAAAGCAGCCATAGAATTAAATATATTAAAGTAAGCATCTACCATTGTTGGATTATCTACAATAAATGTAAAATTTTCTACTTGACCAATAGCAAATAGATTATCAGTTAAAAATAATAATAATAAAATAAATAATCTTTTCATGTAAACTCCGTTTTATTTTTTTGTTGTAATTACAGTTTTTCCATCTGAACAATATTCAGCAACTTTTATACTTTTATTCTCATTAGTACAAGCTTTATTTAAATAGGCTTCAGCTGTTTTCATATTTTGATTAATTATTACTTTACCTTCACTATTTTTCATTCCATCTTTAAATAATA
>JAEMQE010000111.1 GCA_022758945.1 Lentimicrobium sp.
TTTTAGAATAAAATTGAAGTGCGCGGTGATTGTCTTCCCATACACCAAGCCAAATAGAATCAACTCCATTTTGGTTTGCAATTTTTATCGCTTCGTCAAGCAATAACTGTCCTATTTTTTTTCCGAGAAATGCTTTCAAAACATAAATTCGATGGATTTCCATAGCTTGTTTGTTGAATATCTCGGTTTGGGCGTTGCCAAAATTCAGTTTCAAATAACCAATGGTTTCATTTTTCAAAGCGGCAAGATAAAATTCCGATTCAGGATTATTTATTTCCGAAGCTACTTGTACTGAATTGAAATTTTCCCGAATGTAATTTTCCATATTTTCAGGTGTGTTTACATTGGCAAAAGTTTCCAGGAAAGTTTGCTTACTGATTTCTTGGATGATTTCAAGGTCTGAAATTGTTGCTTTTTTGATTATAATTGGGCTCATAAAAATATTGGAGGTTCTATTCGTATTTCATTCAAAAATACACAAATAAAATGAGAGACAATTTTCATTTTCGGTTTTTCAATTTGTACTTTTGAAACTTTCAATAAAGAGAACGTAAAACTATGAAAATTGTCATATCACCAGCCAAATCATTAAATTTTGAAAAAGCACTTCCTACCACACAATATTCGGAAGGATTGTTTCTAAAAGAAGCACGCCAAGTCCATAAAGTTTTGAAGCAAAAATCACCAAAAAAACTTTCTGAATTAATGGATATTTCGGACAAACTGGCCGATTTGAATTGGAAAAGGAATCAAGATTGGAAAACGCCTTTCACTCCAGAAAATGCCTGTCCAGCCATTTTTGCTTTCGACGGTGATGTTTATACAGGATTGGATGCTTATACAATTCCAATAGAAAAACTAGAATACTTACAAGATAGTTTGAGAATTTTATCAGGTTTGTACGGACTATTGAAACCATTGGATTTAATGCAAGCGTATCGTCTTGAAATGGGAACTAAGTTACCTATTGGCGAAAGCAAGAATTTATATGAATTTTGGAAACCAATAATTACAAAAGCACTAAACAAAGAACTTCATAAAGGAGAACTTTTTATTAATTTGGCCAGTAATGAATATTTCTCGGCAGTAGATGTAAAAGCATTGAAAGTTCCCGTAATCACTCCGGAATTCAAGGATTACAAAAACGGAAAACTAAAAATAATCAGTTTTTTTGCTAAGAAGGCGAGGGGAATGATGGTGCGTTACATCATTGATACCAATGCTAAAACTGTTGATGATTTGAAAGGTTTCAACTATGAAGGCTATCAATTTGACGCTAATTTATCGAAAGGGAATCATCTGGTTTTTACTCGATAATATTTATATACAAATCCAAACTTATAGTATATTTGCCATTCAAAAATCAATAATTTTAAAAAGATGAGAAGAAAATCGATACTACTAGTTATGTTAATTGCTCTTTTTGGTTTTTCAAAAGCCAATGCACAAATTAAATTTGACGACAAAGCACTTGGCGCACTTCAAAAAGGAGTGACAGGATTGACTTTTACAGATGCTGATGCCGCAAAACTTTCAAAAGCATCAGTCGATAAATTGGATTCAGAACATATAATTGCTGGTCCAACAGATCCATATACAATTAGGCTAAATAAAATTTTTGGAAAATATACTAGTGGCTACGGATACACTTTTAACTATAAAGTTTACATCCTTAAAGAAGTAAATGCTTTTGCAACGGCCGACGGAAGTGTACGCGTTTTTTCTGGATTAATGGATATTATGGATGATAATGAATTACTTGTGGTGATAGGTCACGAGATAGGTCACGTTGTGAATCACGATTCACGTGATGCTATGAAAGCAGCTTATCAAAAAGAAGCGTTAATTGATGGTGCTGCTTCTCAGTCAAAAACAGTTGCATCTGTCACGGACAGTCAATTAGGTAAAATAGGCAGCGCAATGATTGATAGTAAACACAGTAGAAAGCAAGAATCAGAAGCCGATTTATTTTCTTATAATTTTATGAAAAAGAATGGTTACGATGTAAATGCTGTAGAATCTGCTTTTTCAATTT
This sequence comes from Lentimicrobium sp., assembly GCA_022758945.1. Classification (GTDB taxonomy): domain Bacteria; phylum Bacteroidota; class Bacteroidia; order Flavobacteriales; family Flavobacteriaceae; genus Flavobacterium. Next base: position 2,036 of record JAEMQE010000111.1, read on the forward strand.
TGGCAAAAATGAGTGAAGGAACTCAAAATGATTTTTTGACTCAAATGATGAGTTCGCATCCAGATTCAAAAGAAAGAGCTGAAAATGCCAAAAAGAGAGCCGTGAGTGATGGATTATACAAGCCTTATGTGCATCAGGCAGCAGTTGTAACTCCAGCAAAAACCACTGTAAAATCAACCACAACTACAAAAACCACCACCACTAAATCAACGACAAAAAAGAAATAGTATTTCTTTTTAGATACGTTTATAAAAAAGAGCAGAACTTTTGGTTCTGCTTTTTTTATAATTTATTCTTTTCTAATGCATAGCTTCAGCCAAATCAATTTTGTTTTTTCCTTTTTTGATCATCAGAATAAAAGGAATGCAAAGCAAAAATAGGATTCCTAAATACATAAATACATCCATATAGGTTAATACGGAACTTTGAACCATAACTTTGAACTCAATGGCTTTATAAGCTTTAGATAAAGCTTCATTGAAAGTAAATCCTTTTGCCATAAATCCTTGTTGCATTTTTTGTACGGTTTGTTGCACTTGGAAAGACGTTTGGTCAAGGTGAGAAATCAAATTCACACGGTGTTGCTGATTGAATATTGCAATAAAAGTCGTGATAATGGCAATTCCAAATGAACCTCCCAATTGTCTCATCATACCTGTAAAAGCTGCGCCTTCGCCAATTTGTTTGCCTTTGAGTGTCGATAAGGAAAGTGTAGTAATCGGAACAAATAATAAACCTAATCCAACACCTCTTAATATCAAAGGCCAAAACATTTCGTCGGCACTGGTGTCAGGAGTAATGATGTTGTGCATCCAAAAAGTAAAAAAGAAAAATATCAAGAATCCTACGGCTACCATATAAGCCTGAGGTACGCCGCGTTGAATCATTTTACCAATAAAAGGCATCATAATTCCAGTAGTAATTGAACTCGGAATTAATAATAAACCGGCATCGGTCGCACTCCATCCTAAAACGGATTGGGTATAAATAGGCACTATAAAAGTGGAACCATATAATCCAAATCCCATAATGAAGCTCATAATAGTTCCCACTCTTAAATTGGTGTTTTTTAGCACTTTTAAGTTGACAATAGGATGTTTGTAGGTAAGTTCTCTTTTAATAAAAAGAACTAATCCAAATAACGAAACAACACTTAAGGTAACTATTAAGTTATCGTTAAACCAATCGTCTTGTTGCCCGTGTTCCAACACAAATTGCAAGGAACCAATAAAAGAAGCCAGAAAGAAAATTCCCCACCAATCGACTTGGTTCGCTTTGAGTTTGTCTCCATATTTTGGACTTTTAACAAACATTAGGGTTAATATTGCAGCTATAATTCCAATTGGAATGTTGATGTAAAATATATAAGGCCAGGAAAAATGATCCACAATATAACCTCCCAAAGGCGGTCCAAGTGTTGGTCCAACAATAACGCCCATTCCATAAATTGCTTGTGCCATTCCTCTTTTGGCAGCGGGATAACTTTCGGTAATAATAGTTTGTGCTGTTACTAATAGAGCTCCTCCGCCAAGTCCTTGTATAAATCGGAAGGCAACGAGTTCCCATATATTATCTGCATTACCACATAAAAAAGAAGCCACGGTGAAAATAATGATGGAAGCGGCAAAATAATTGCGTCGTCCAAATTGTTGCGATAGCCAACTCGTCATTGGAATCACAATTACATTGGCAATAGCATAAGCGGTAATTACCCAAGCAATATCCGTAAGCGTGGCACCAAGGCTTCCTCGCATATTGTTCAAAGCCACGTTTACAATCGTGGTATCCACAATTTCCAGCAAGGCACAAAGGACGGCAGTTATGGTAATAATAACCCTCCTAAAACCATATTCTACTAATTCGTCTTCCACCGTTTTTACTATTTTTTATGAATTATAAAGTGTATTTTCTAATAATACATTGTTTCAAAAGTTTTAGACTTCCTAAAACCGCAATCTTGTATTTATCAACACCCAATCTAAAATCTAAAATCTGCAATCTAAAATATTAATCCAAATGAACATCAACATCCACATTCATTCCCGGACGCAATAATTTTATTTTTTCAGCATCATTTGACTTGCTCAGGCTAATTTTAACTGGCAATCTTTGAATGGTTTTAACAAAGTTTCCAGTAGCATTATCTGGAGGCAACAAGGAAAATTTAGAACCGGTTGCTGGAGAAAATGAAGTAACCGTTCCTTCAAAATCATAATCAGGATAAGCATCTACTTTTATAGTTACTTTTTGTCCAATAACCATTTTGTCCAATTGTGTTTCCTTGAAATTAGCAATTACCCAAGCCGTTGTATTATTTATAATATAAAATAACGATT
>JAEMQE010000242.1 GCA_022758945.1 Lentimicrobium sp.
TTTAAATTCTTTTTTTGACGAACGTGGTAATAGGGTTTGTTTCTTTCGAAAGTGCCCGAAACAACTTTTATGAAGGCCAGACGGTCGCGGTGTTTCGGATCCATATTGGCGTGGATTTTAAAAACAAATCCGCTCATTTTCTCTTCCGTTGGGTCAATCATTCTTGTTTCCGATTCTTTAGGTCTTGGCGACGGTGCAATTTCTACAAAGCAATCCAAAAGCTCGCGAACCCCGAAATTATTCAAAGCCGAACCAAAAAACACCGGCTGCAGTTTTCCGTCCAAATAATCCTGACGATCAAATTTTGGATAGACTTCATCAATCAATTCTAATTCTTCCCGAAGTTTGTAAGCAGGCTTTTCGCCAATGATTTTTTCCAATTCCGGACTTTTGACATCCGAAAAAGCGATGGTTTCTTCGATATTCTTGCGACTGTCGCCACTAAACAAGTTAATGTTTTCTTCCCACAAATTATAGATTCCTTTGAAATCATACCCCATTCCAATAGGGAAGCTAAGCGGAGTCACGGTCAAACCCAGTTTTTGTTCCACTTCATCCATCAGGTCAAAAGCATCTTTTCCTTCTCGGTCCAGTTTGTTGATAAAAACGATGATGGGAATATTTCTGAGTCGGCAAACAGCGACTAATTTCTCGGTTTGTTCCTCAACCCCTTTGGCAACGTCAATCACAACAATTACGCTGTCAACCGCGGTTAAGGTTCTAAAAGTGTCTTCAGCAAAATCTTTGTGTCCCGGTGTGTCGAGAATATTTATTTTCTTGTCCTTATAGATAAAGGCCAAAACGGAAGTCGAAACCGAGATTCCTCTCTGGCGTTCAATTTCCATAAAGTCACTCGTCGCTCCTTTTTTGATTTTGTTGTTCTTCACCGCACCCGCTTCCTGAATAGCACCTCCAAAAAGGAGCAACTTTTCGGTCAAGGTTGTTTTACCGGCATCGGGATGCGAGATTATCCCAAAAGTTCTTCTTCGCTGTATTTCTTCTAAAAAGCCCATATTTATATCAATAGGCTGCAAAAGTACTATTTATAAATGCCAATTGAAAAAAAATGTAGAATCTGTAAAGGTCAAAAGTTTTTAACTATAAACATCATTAATTAAAAAGAAAATAACCGCCACGAATTTCACAAATTTAGCACGAATTTCTATTTCTATTTTTTGAAAATTCGTGATTATTCGTGAAATTCGTGGCTAAAATTTTAAAAAAGAATGGTTTGCTAATATGAAAACACCATCACATCCCAAAAGGATAGGTATCCGGAATTTGACAGCCATCTGCCTCTATGTTTATTGGATGCAAGGCGTTGGTTTCATCAATAAAAATGAATGCATCGTATCGTTCCGGCAAAATGGAGGGAACATAATTACCAAACCGTTCGTGCTCCGGATTATAAACCACACCAATAGCTCGATGGCCAATTGGACCCGCCACGCATTTTTCGTTCTTGATTTTATTCATGAGCAACAGCCTATCTTTGCCCAGACAGGCATGATGAAAGTCGTTTTCCCAACTTCCTTCAACAGCATTGGGAACGCGTATTTTTCGCATGGTATCACCCCAGCTTCTGGCCGCAACAACGCTTCCTTTGTAGGAACCAAAACCTACAGCCACAACGCCATCATCTGCAAATTGTTCTCTCAACAATTGGCCCACATTGACCATTCCTTCTGATGCCATGTCGGTAGCTCGGGCATCGCCTATGTGGGTGTTGTGTTCCCAGACAATTGTTTTTGCCCCTTTGCCATGATACTTCATCAGCCGTTCCAAAGTGGAAACCATGTGCTCGTCACGGATATTCCAAGAGGCAGAACTTCTTTTAATCATTGCCCGATAGTACTTTTCGGCATTTCTGGCTACGAAAGCATTTTGTTCGGTGCTCATCACATTTTCGGGATCCGAATTGTAAGTTTCGACCTTGCTTCTTATTTCGGTAAGGAGATGAAGCACATCTTTTTCACATAATTCCGGAACGAGCGCAGACGCTCTCGCATAGGTTTGGCCTTCATCTCTGCCGTAAGGTTCAAAACATTCCATTACTTTTTTGGCAGACTGAAGCGCCGCTGGGTCATTTTTCTCCAGATATTGGATGATGGAATGCATCGATTCCCTGAAACTATACACATCCAGACCGTAGAATCCCACTTTTTTGTTCGCAGGCAAATCGTCATTGTAACTTTTGAGCCAGTCAATAAAAGCGGCTATTTCCCAGTTCGCCCACATCCAGGTTGGCCAGCGTTTGAACTCATCGAGTACACTGTAAATGTCTTTCCCGGAATTAAGGTAGCCTTTAGCAAAACGATTCAATCGATAGCAATCCGGCCAGTCGCCTTCAACACCTATAAACGAAAAACCTTTTTCAAGAATCAGACGTTGCGTGATTTTAGCTCTCCAGGTGTAGTATTCATGCGTTCCATGGGATGCTTCGCCAAGTAGTACATATTTGGCGTCGCCTATATAATCCATCAGTGGATCTAAATCTTCCGAATTTTCTAAAACGGTAGCAGTTCGGTTCAATAATTCCACAATTTTATTTGAATTACTAGTGAGGGTTGGGTTTGCTGTTGTTCTCATCGGATTTTATTTTTAAATGATACATTTAAAATAAGAGCAGGCAAAATAGGTTTTTTGGCAGAGGCAGAACAATATATAAAGTTACGCTATATATTTGATAATGAGTAGTTTTAAAGATTTTTTTTTGTAATTCGTTTCAAAAAAAGAGATGTTTCTGTAGGTTTCAGCATGGCAACTTAAAACGATTCAAAAACAGCACTGTAATCATTCTGAATACAATATAAACAGTCAAATATAGATTTGCCTAATATTCTTAATGAATTTTAATTCCCTTAATGGTTTAAAGAAAATAGAAGTGTCGAAATACTCCCGACAGCGCCTGCAAAAGCAGTTTTTTTTAATGAAATCAGCAAAATAATTTCTGAAATAGCCCAAGCTCTTTATTTTTAAATTATTATAACGTTTTCGTTAATAACATTAATCGTTTTTAATATACCGTTAATTATAGAAATAATATATTTGTTGTCATCCTGAGCGTAGTCGAAGGACAATAAATTATATTTCAACATTTAAAATAAGAAAAATGAGTATTATTATCAAAATTCACGCAAGACAAATTTTCGATTCAAGAGGAAATCCTACCATAGAAGTAGATGTAGTTACCGAAAATGGTGTTTTAGGAAGAGCAGCAGTTCCATCTGGGGCTTCAACCGGAAAATTCGAAGCAGTAGAATTACGTGACGGAGGAAAAAACTTTTTGGGAAGAGGCGTTCTAAAAGCGGTGGAAAATGTAAATACTAAAATAGCCGAAGAATTATTAGGAATATCAGTTTTTGAACAAAACTTGATTGACCAGACGATGATTGAGTTAGACGGTACACACAACAAATCAGTATTGGGAGCCAATGCAATCCTTGGTGTTTCTCTTGCGGTTGCAAAAGCAGCGGCTAACGAATTGGGATTGCCTTTATACCGATATATTGGCGGAGTTTCTGCAAATACATTGCCGGTTCCAATGATGAATATCATCAATGGAGGATCACATTCTGATGCGCCAATTGCTTTTCAGGAATTTATGATTATCCCAGTAAAAGCAACATCTTTTACCCACGCTTTGCAAATGGGAACAGAAATTTTCCATAACCTTAAAAAAGTATTGCACGACAGAGGTTTGAGTACAGCTGTTGGTGACGAAGGTGGTTTTGCTCCAAATTTGGCCGGTGGAACTGAAGATGCTTTGGAAACCATTCAAAAAGCGGTAGAAGCAGCGGGTTATAAATTTGGTGACGAAGTAATGATCGCTTTAGACTGTGCTTCTTCTGAATTTTACGAAAACGGAAAATACGATTATACTAAATTCGAAGGTCCAACAGGAAAAATCAGAACCTCAGCAGAACAAGTGGATTATATGGCTGAATTAGCAGCTAAATATCCAATTATTTCTATCGAAGACGGAATGGACGAAAATGACTGGGACGGATGGAAATTGCTTACTGAAAGAATTGGAGATAAAGTGCAATTAGTGGGTGATGATTTGTTCGTTACTAATGTAGAGCGTTTGTCAACAGGAATTGAAAAAGGAATTGCCAATTCAATTTTGGTGAAAGTAAACCAAATCGGAACTTTGACAGAAACGATTGCAGCGGTAAACATGGCTAAAAATGCAGGTTATACTTCAGTAATGTCACACCGTTCAGGAGAAACTGAAGACAACACGATTGCTGACTTGGCAGTAGCCTTGAATTGTGGTCAAATCAAAACCGGTTCGGCTTCACGTTCAGACCGTATGGCAAAATACAATCAATTGATCAGAATTGAGGAAGAACTAGGAAATACAGC
>JAEMQE010000074.1 GCA_022758945.1 Lentimicrobium sp.
AGGAAACTGCAAACCCAATCCAAGCCACGCCAACTGGAAAAAATAATTGACTATCTAATTTAATTTTTGGAATATAATAAAGCGCTAATGCAGGAAGACAAAAATAAACTACAATGTAATTTAGTAATTTAAAACTATTGGTTGGAAAGCGTTTTACTTTTTGCAATACAATTCCGAGGACTAAAAAAACGAAGATTAGAATGAAGTTGCTCATAAGTCTCCAAAGATATTGACTAATTTGGTATTTCCCCAATACATAAATATAAATGTGTTATTTTTGAATTAAATTCAGAATCTATCTAATCAAACTAATTCTTTTTCCTGAAAATAAATTAATTCCTATTTAAGCACTAAATTTACTAAAACCATTTTTAAGTTTTGGAAAACAAAAAGATAAAAACCTCTGCACTCTACGAAAAAGCTGGAATTTCACCACCAGAAATTGTCAGTTCAACTTCTATGAACCAAATTCAGAAGTTCAGAAAAACACAGCCTTCTTCGAAGGAATTGATTGACGGAATTTTATCTAGAAATATTTCTGCCTTGAGTCGTGCTATTACTTTGGTCGAAAGTACCAATGCAAACCATTTGGCGAAAGCCAATGAAGTGATTAATGCTTGTTTGCCTTATGCTAATAAATCAGTTCGAATAGGAATCACGGGAGTCCCCGGAGTGGGAAAAAGTACGTTTATTGAAGCTTTTGGAAAATACTTGACTAGTTTAGGAAAAAAAGTAGCAGTTCTGGCCGTTGATCCAAGCAGCACGATTTCTCACGGAAGTATTCTTGGCGATAAAACCCGAATGGAAGAATTGGTAAAAGATGCGAATGCCTACATAAGACCTTCGGCTTCTGGAGAAACTCTTGGCGGAGTTGCCCGAAAAACCAGAGAAACGATTACACTTTGCGAAGCCGCTGGATTTGACACAATTCTCATAGAAACGGTTGGCGTTGGTCAAAGCGAAACTGCCGTTCACAGTATGGTAGATTTCTTTTTATTATTGAAAATTTCCGGTGCAGGCGACGAATTGCAAGGCATAAAACGCGGAATTATGGAAATGGCCGATGCGATAGTCATCAACAAAGCCGATGGCGATAATATCAAAAAAGCAAATTTAGCAAAAGTGGAATTCAACAGAGCTTTGCATTTATTTCCTGCAAAAAAATCAGGATGGACACCAACAACGTCAACTTGTAGCGCGATAACTCACGATGGAATTCCTGAAGTTTGGAACACGATTTTAAAATTTTTAGAATTAACAAAAGGAAATAATTATTTCTTCGAAAAGCGAAAAGAACAAAATCAATATTGGATGTTGGAAACTATCAATGAGCAATTGAAAACCAACTTTTTCAATCATCCTGAAATTGTTAAACTTTTGGAAGACAATAAAAAAGCGGTACAAAACGATGAAATATCACCTTTTGCAGCCGCTCAAATTTTATTGGAAAAGTATTTCAAGAAATAAAATTATTTCATCAAAGTTACGTGTCCTGTATATTGTTTTGGTTTTACAACTCCATTTTCTACGGTAAAACCAATACGAACCTGCGTTTTTAATGTGTCTTTTAAATCAGAAGTTGCTTTTTCGACTATAACAAATGCTAGTTCATATTCACCATCTTGCAATTCCAACGTAGCATCGCTTTCGTTATCTTGAATCTTCTGAACCGTTTTTCCAGTTCTTGCATACGAAGCTGCCGCAGCACCACCTCCTGCTCCACCGGCTAAATTACCCACGCTGGAAACTGCTGCTGAAATAACTGCTCCGCCAGGCAAAGCTCCGCCCAATAAGGAAGCACCTTGTGACAACGCTCCACCAGCTGCGTGTAATCCTTGATTTACTTTTTCGCCAAAAGCCTGACATTCACTCCTAGACAAATCATTGATACTTTTGTCCGATGTATTCACTCTGTAACCTTCATTAGAAGGAAATAAAATGACGCAACCGCCTTCAACTAAGGTAACATTTATTTTTCCTGAATTTACTTTTTCGCCAAAAGTAGCTCCTTGAGTTTGTTTTGGAACGGTTACATTCATCGAAATTCTATTTGGCATACCGCCATTTATGTTATTGACACTTTTTCGATTGACCATTGTTTCTGCGATTGCTTTTACTTCTGCATCATTGGCAACGTTTTCAATTTCATTCTTTTTCAAACCGTTTTCTGTAATCCCTTTTTCGGCTATGTTTTTCCCTTTTATAGAACCATCCCAGCCTTTTCTGGCGGTTGGGTTTTCAGAATTTTCAGCAGAAACGCTTATCATCCCGTTGTCGCCTCCTTTCACAATCTTTCCTTTTAATTTTCCTTCTGTTCTTTCTTGTTGGTTTTCAGTATTTCTTATTGGAACACATTCCCCGTTTTGCATCATAAATCCATCAGGACAACTTATTGAATTCGTCATAACGTTATCATTCCAACTCAATATTCCAGAAAGTGTTGCTCCACCTGCAGGAACTATAATTATGAAACTACTATTTTGTTCATTAATGGTGTAAATATTCTCTTTTGTAGGTTTTAATTTTATGCGGATTTGTGGATTATCTAAAACCAATTCGACTCCAGAACCATCATATTGATAAGTACTTTTTGGATAATTTCGTTTTATTAATTTACTAACGACAGATTGCAATTGGTCTTGTGGGAAAGAAAGTTCGTATTCCCCTTCTTCAAGTTGGGTAGAGAAACTGCCGCCATTACCGGTTGGAACTGTAATACTTCCACCTCCGGGATTTTTTTTAACCACGATTCCTACCCCAGGTATTGGAGTTGTGGCAAAACTATTTTGCGCAAGGAATAGGAAAACGATAAGAATTTTAAAAATTGTTTTAGAAAGTTTCATATTGGTTTGAATTTAATGGTTTATGGTTATATATAAATAGAGGTTGGTTTTTGTTACCCCTGTTTTTAATTTTTATTTATTTAAAAACGGAATATACTGAATGTTAATTCGTTAAAACTACAACAAAATTACTTGGATGCTAATTTTATTTTCAATGACCAACCAAACGATTAGAAATACAATAAAAAAAAGTGGTTGCAAATGATGAAATATCCCCTTTTGCAGCCGCTCAATTATTAAATATATAAGATTTACAAGAAATTATCCTGATACCATTTTACTTGCTCTTCTAAACCTTCGGTTAAACTGGTTTGCGGATTATAAGCTAATAGTTTTCTGGCTTTATCGATTACTGCTTTAGTTCTCATTTGGTCTCCAGCTCTTGCATCTACAACGTCAATAGCTATTTTTTTGTTTAGAATCTGTTCCACAATTTCAATTCCTTGTTGAGTGGTATTTTCAACTTCGGTGCCTAAATTGATGATTTCGTTATTGACCAAATCTTCCTTACCAATAACACTCACCACACCATTAACAATATCCTGAACATAAGTAAAACTTCGCAAATGCTTTTCACTTCCTTTAAACAAAGGGAAAGGAATGTTATGAAAAGCATTAGCAATCAATTTAGTATATAATTTTTCTGGTCTTTCGCGTGGTCCATAAACCGAATACAATCTCAAGGAACAGGCTTTGATTTTTCCTGCTCTACTACTCGCCAAAATTAATTGTTCGGCAGCCAATTTAGTTACTCCATAAAACGAAGCTGGAGTTGGCGAAACTGACTCATCAAAAGTAGCATGAATGCCGTAAATAGAAGAGGTGGCTATATTTACAAAAAGTTTTAGATTTTGATTTTTCAAGGCGAAATCCAATAAATTTTTTGTGCTAACAACATTATTACCTAAATAATCTTCAAAACTAGAGGAAGCAGAAATACCAGGTTGTGCAGCAAAATGAAAAATATAATCAAAATCCGTTGGCAAAACATTCAGTTGGTCAGAAAACCTAAGATCCAATTTTTCTATTTTTATTCCTTTAATTTTTAGCACGCTCGCATTCATTTCCTTTAAAGAAACATCGTAGTAATCTGAAAAATTATCCAGCCCGACCACTTCATTTCCAAGCGATTTTAAACGTTCCGCAACATGGGAACCAATGTATCCAGCAGCTCCTGTTATTAGTATTTTCATAGGTAAATAATATTACAGTCCAAAAGTAGAAATAAATAATCCTATTTCTGTTGCTCTCTACTAAATTTTAATAACTTCTTAAGTTATTTCTTCTCAAAATAAAATACTTTTGCATAAATATCTTTACTATGAATTTTGAATTAACCATTATAATTCCTGTATTTAACGAGGAAGGCAATTTGGAACGTGTTCGCGATGAGATGAATAAATTCCTGAAAATTGCCAAGAAAAAAACCAAAATTCTATTTGTAAATGATGGTTCCAAAGACAATAGTCAGTCTTTGATTGAAAAAATCT
>JAEMQE010000088.1:0-1623 GCA_022758945.1 Lentimicrobium sp.
TTTTTGGGTGCTTTAAAAAGAGGTACGGTAGAGCAGGCTTCTCCGTACATAATGCTTCGGGCAAAGGGTTGCAAATAATGTGCGGACAGAATGTAAGCACGCATAGGAACTGGTTTTTTCGAACAGCCTTTTATAATTACAGCTTTGTTTTCATAAACCGAATAATCCATTTTAGAAAGGATTTCTTCGTATAAAGAGGAGTCTAAATCTTCGATGGTTCCGTTAACTATTTTCTTAGCAAAAGGAGCCAATTGAACTGCAACTAATATTGAAGCCCAAGCCGGGAAAATGGCATTGGTGCTGCAATTAATGGCTACATATTGGTCTTGATATTGTGACCAATCGTGTTCTTGTAAATGGGCTCGAAAGTCTTTTTCCTTCAACAAAAAACCTTCCAGAAACCATTGCGAAATATCAATTTGCGCACGAATTCCCTTTGGATAATAGTCTTCCAAATCGAAAACTTCTAAGGCACTATTGGCCAATTTATTTACTATTTCTTCCATTCGAAAAGTTTCAAGTTTCAAGTTTCAAGTTTCAAGTTGAGCAACCTGAAACTTTAAACTTTAAACAAATTTTACAACATTCCTAGTTCTAACTTAGCTTCTTCGCTCATCAAATCTTTATTCCAAGGCGGGTCGAATGTAATTTCCACTTCGGCGCCTTTGATGTGCTCGATTGATTTTACTTTTTCTTCCACTTCTCTTGGCAAACTTTCCGCCACAGGACAGTTTGGAGAAGTAAGTGTCATCAGGATTTTTACTTCAAAATCTGTGCTGACCATTACATCGTATATCAATCCTAATTCGTAAATATCGACAGGAATTTCTGGATCGTAGATGGTTTTAAGTTTCGCTACGATATCTATTCCTAATTGGTTAGTGTCTATTGCTTGTTCCATAATTTTTTATTTTAACCTGATTAAAATTTAAGGTTTTTATTTTTTTGAACCATATAAGGCATTGAAGGTCAGATAAGGTTGTTGTGTTGAATCTTTTATTTTAAGTTAATTGGTAATCAACTATAAATTTAATTTTTAAATATCTTAATCAACCCAACTTATATGACCTTCAATGCCTTATATGGTTGATTTTTTATTCTTCTAAATACCTGTATAATTCATTAACATAGGATTTTTGTCCTTCTTTAAAAATATGAGTTACATTGAAATTAATGATTAACCCTATTGGAACTTCTAAAAGTTTCATATACGTTAAAAGTTGAGCTTCGTGAATAGGTAAAACTTTTTCGACAGATTTTAATTCTACAACCAAAGTTTTTTCTACAAACAAGTCACATCTCAAACCTGCCTCAACTTCTAATCCTTTATAATTTATCGGAATTATTAACTCTGTTTGAAAATCAAATCCTCTGATTGTTAATTCTTTTTTCAAACAACTATGATAAACACTTTCTAAAAGTCCAGGTCCAAGATGTTTGTGAACTTCTATTGCACAACCATTAACCTGATAAATCAAATCTTTCAGATATGTTTTTGTCATAATTTTAAATCCCAATTAATTTCTATTTTCACTTATATGACCTTAAATGCCTTATATGGTTAACCGATTATTTTTTTGCATCGAATGCCAATGCGTACATTTTTATATTTTTGATCATCGA
>JAEMQE010000088.1:1723-4328 GCA_022758945.1 Lentimicrobium sp.
ATTATTTTTTTGCATCGAATGCCAATGCGTACATTTTTATATTTTTGATCATCGAGACCAAACCATTGGCTCGTGTAGGCGACAAATGTTCTTTTAAACCAATTTCGTTAATAAAATCCATATCAGCATTCAAAATATCCGAAGCTTTTTGGTTCGAAAAAACTCGAATTAATATGGCTATAATTCCCTTGGTCAAAATTGCATCGCTATCGGCGGTGAAGACTATTTTATCGTCTTTTTGTTCACCTTTCAGCCAAACTTTCGATTGGCATCCTTTGATGATATTATCTTCGGTTTTAAATTCTTCTTTGATTAATGGCAAGTTTTTACCCAAATCAATAATGTATTCATAGCGTTGCATCCAATCGTCAAACATCGAAAACTCGTCTATTATTTCTTCTTGTATTTCTTTAATTTTCATTATTCTTTTTTAGCAAAGGTATTTATTTTATCAACTAATTTTTTGATTTCTGTTGGTGGAACACCGTGATCGAAAGCTTCGGTTTCATACGTTTTGTCTTTATAAACCACTTTCAAATTGGCGATTGCCGCTCCATCGTGAAAGCGTTTTTCTGTTGGTGCTTTTAAAGTTGCCAAACTATCCAAATTCAGACTTTCAAAATATCCCACCAATTCCTTCCAGTCTTTCTCCGAAATTTTTGTCGCAACGGGCTTGTCGTTTCCGCTTCGGTCTTTCGAAATTGTTACCATTTGGTTTTCGATAGTTATCTTTTGATAAAATCCTCTGGTGTTGGCAGTATATTCCAAAACAGCGGTTTTCAAGTCATTTTTAGTTTGACTTGTACAACTTTTGCTAAGGAAAACGCTCAATAAAATCATTGTGAATAGTTTCATATCATTTTAGTTTTTATGACAACATTAATTGTGCTCTTTTCACCGCTTCGACCAAAACGTCAATTTCTTCTTTAGTATTGTAAAACGAAAACGAAGCTCGTATTGTTCCCGGTATTTTGAAAAAATCCATAATCGGCTGCGTGCAATGATGTCCGGTTCGAACGGCTATTCCTAATTTGTCAATTATTGTACCAATATCATACGGATGTATTTCGCCCACATTAAACGAAATCACCGATGTTTTTTCCTTGGCTGTGCCAAAAATTTTCAACCCTTCAATTTCCAATAAACGTTGGGTTCCGTATTCTACCAATTCTTTTTCCTGTTGTTGAATGTTGTCAAAACCAACGGAATTCAAATAATCAACCGCAGTTCCTAAAACAATTCCTCCAGCAATATTTGGTGTTCCGGCTTCAAATTTATGCGGCAAATCAGCATAAGTAGTTTTCTCGAAAGTCACTTCCTTAATCATTTCGCCACCTCCTTGATACGGAGGTAATTTGTTGAGCCAAGTTTCTTTTCCGTATAAAATTCCGGTTCCCGTTGGGCCACACATTTTGTGTCCCGAAAAAACGTAAAAATCACAATCTAATTCCTGAACATCGGGTTTCAAATGCGGAACGGCTTGTGCTCCGTCAATCAAAATCGCTGCGCCAAATTCGTGCGCTTTGTCAATCATATATTTAACAGGATTGATCGTTCCCAAAGCATTCGAAATATGATTTACCGTTACGATTTTGGTTTTATTCGACAATAATTTATCGAATTCGTCCATTATCAATTCGCCGTTTTCATTCATTGGAATCACTCGCAAAGTAGCTCCAGTTTTCTCGCACAACATTTGCCAAGGCACAATATTGCTGTGATGTTCCATTGCTGAAACCAAAACTTCGTCCCCTTGTTTTAATAGTGAAGCAAAACCATTGGCAACAGCGTTAATTCCGTGTGTTGTTCCCGAAGTAAAAATCACTTCGTGAGCGAATTTTGCATTAATATGACTTTGAATTTTACCACGCGAAATTTCATAAGCGTCGGTTGCCAATTGACTCAAAGTATGTACACCTCGATGAATGTTGGCATTGATTTCCTGATAATATTTTGCAATCGCATCAATCACGATTTGCGGCTTTTGATTTGTGGCACCGTTGTCAAAATAAACCAATGGTTTTCCGTTTACAGTTCGTGAAAGTATTGGAAAATCGGCTCTAATTTTATTTATATCTAACATTTTATTATTTAGAAAAATTCTAAATACAAAAGTAATATATTTGGAGTGACTTTTTAGCAAACATTTGTTAATAAAATTAAACCATTAAGCAATTAAGGTTCATTAAGAAAAGTACGAAAAACTTAATTCTCTTAATTGCTTAATGGTTTAAAAAAGTATAATATTTTTTATTAAATTGCTTCAAAATTATCTACTTATGAAAAAAATATTTAAAATTCTTGGTTTCGCCCTTTTAGTGTTTTTAGTTTATTTTGGATACACAACCTATCCAAAACTGGATTTAATTTCAGGATTTTCGGCGAAAAGTGTGGCTTCAGGACATTTCTTAGATAATCGTTCGCAGGAAATGATTGAAAATGGCGATAATGACTTTTCTCCAATTAAATTAGCGAGTAACAAAATTGACGAAAACGGAAAATTCGTAACTGCTTCTGTCTATGGATTGAAAGAAAGAAAAGCTATTTACCGCGAAGGATTGGGCGCGACTTTAATCAACGATGATTTCGATGTTTCGAAACCGTA
>JAEMQE010000226.1 GCA_022758945.1 Lentimicrobium sp.
TTCCAAATCCTTCACTGGCGCCGGTTATCAAAGTGTATAAATTTTTAGACATGATGTTGATTTTTAAGTTAAACAATTTATTAATATCTTTTTTTTTGCGAATAATTATTTATTGAGGCTTGGAAAATAAATACTGAAATTTTGTCAATAGTCCATTGGTGTTTTTAAACCTTCCTATTAACCGACCATATTCACTTAATAGAATTTTAAATGCATTGTCCGTATTAATATTATGAGTAATGCCATATACAGGCACAGATATTTCTTTTACGTAGGTTCCAAATAGATGATCATATATCATTAAAATTCCTCCATAATTTTTATCAATATATTCTGAATTACTTGCATGATGCACCCTATGATTTGACGGCGTGTTAAACATCCAATCCAGTATCCCTAGTTTTCCCACTTTCTCTGTATGTACCATAAAATTCCAAACAGCAGATATTGATTCTAAAAGCAAGATCATTTCCGGTGGAAAACCCAACAAACACAAAGGAGACCAAAACAAAAATCGATACAACAGATGCAGACAATTAATGCGAAAACCTACCGAAAGATTAAACTGTTCCGAAGAGTGATGGGTAATATGTTCCGCCCAAAACAATGTGATTTTATGCCCGATCCAGTGATATAAGTAATGAATGAAATCACAACTCAGAAAGCCTGCAATCCACAACCACCACGATAAATGAGGTTTAAAAATAGCTGAATGATATACCATAGAAAAAAAACCGAACGCCAACCCTTTTTCAAACAAACCAACCAATATAACTAACACCCCAAGTACAAAATTGGCCTTCATATCCTGAATTACATTTTTATCAGGTTTGTGCAACAGCATCAGAGTAAATTCTATGAAAAACACTGTAAATAATAGAACTGTCCCTATTGTATCGAAATTATCCATGATTCCTTCATTTATTTAATAAAACATTCTACACACTTAATTGCTTAGGTTGACTTTCCGACAGAAAGTTAATAGTTCGTTGGAGTCCTTCTTCCAAAGATGTAATTTGATATCCCAGTTCATTAATTGCTTTTTCACTCGAAAAAGTGTAATTATTAAAAAGATAGTCGATTGATTTTGTAGTGAAATAAGGTCTGTTGCCAATGGTTTTGTAGCTCAGCCATTGTAAAAGAGCCAATCCTTTAAATACCTTTTTTGAAAGTTGAATTATCCGGGAATGGCAGAAAGAAGTGGTTCTAATTTGACTAAAGAACTTTTGATAGGGTACGTTTATACCTCCCAAAATGTATTTCTCCCCACTTCTGCCGTGATTCATAGCCAAAATATGACCTTCTACCACATCATTTATAAACGCAAAACAAACTTGGTAGTTTCCTGGCGAGGGAATAAATGTGATTCCCTTTTTTATAAACAAATTAATCACTGCATTTGCCGTGAGCGAATGAGAAATATTTCCGGGACCATATACCTTTGACGGACTTACAACAACCGCATTCGTCCCCTTTGCTGCATATTGAAAGATTAAATCCTCACTTTCTTTTTTTGTTGAATCATAAGCATTGTCAATATCAATCATTCTAAGACTTTTTTCATCCAATGGTTCGCCCAGAGTTGGACCAACAACACCACAAGTACTTGTAAAAACAGCTTTTTTCACACCCAATTGAACGATTGCATCAAGCACATTACGCGTTCCTTCAACATTCACATTGTAAAAATCATCGGATTCTTCGATACAAAGACCCACTTTGGCAGCCGTATGATAAACTTGCTGGCAGCCTTTCATAGCAATCAGCAAACTTCCTTTATCAAGGATGTCGCCTTTAAAAATTTTGATGTTTGCATGCTGTAATACTTTTTTTCCTGAATCTGAACGAACAATAGCATGAACTTCGTTCCCCATATCTGCAAGAGTATGAACGAGCCTGTTTCCCAAATATCCTGTTGCGCCTGTTACTAAAATTTTCATGATTTTGCAGTTTTAGAGTTAATTAAATTTAATCGGTAAAAATTGTATTCATAAGCCAGTGAAAAACCAATATGCAGCAATATGGCTGGCAAAACGGAGTTAAAATATATGCTAAAAAAACAAACAATAAGACCGAATGGAATGCAAGCCAAAGCTTCTTTTTTGCCGTTAAAAATGTGCACCAAAACATAAAGCGTGACATTTATTAAAACAGCTAATGGAATTCCAAACCAATGAATACAGTCGAAAAGTAAAAAACCTCTGAACCATAATTCATAAGAGAACAGGAATAAAGCCCTGACAATAAAGTAAGAATTGAAAAATTTTAATGATAATCGAGCAAAGCTTTCAGAAGAACTTTGACTTTTTTCATAAGCCTTTTTACTTTGTTCAAAAGCTATTGTTATAATTAAAATTAAAAGGAAAAAGTATAGCACTATAATAAAACTTACCGGCATTTTAATTTCAGTTAAAACTTGTAAAATTGATTGTTTCAAAACAATTACAGGAACAAGTCCAAGCCAAATTATCCCAATAATATGAGCACTGATTAGACCTTTTGGTTTTTGTGTAAAACCCCCATCATCATTGATTAATCTATGGATTCCTTTGATTTTACACATCCAGCTAAATCCAAATAATAACACATAACTGATGACATACAGTAAACTATTTGTTGCTTGCATAACAATTAATTAAAGGGTTCAAAATTATTTCTGCTGAGTAAAAAGTGTGTACAATCTTTATTTTAGTGCAAACACCTTCTTTGTAATAAAAGCAGTTAATACTACCATTCGGGAACTTTACTTTATACCCGCCATCGCTTGTTTTTATAACCTTGACAAAGCATTGTTGATTTTCGCAATACACCGTTTTAAAATCTATTGGCTCCTGAAAATAAAGCCACAGTAGGTTTTCATTTATGGTGGGAAAGGAAAGTCTTTCCTTTTCGCCATTTTCGGATACTTCATATTCATTGGCTATTAGTTTGGTTTGTTTGTCCAAATTTGTTGAGCCATTGGTCTTCCTGTTTTGTGAAGAATGAATCAGTTTTCCTCCTTCAAAAGAGGCCGATTCTTTTGCACAAACAGTTATTGGAAAAACAACTTTAGTTTTGACTTCAGAAACCAAAAGCAAATCTGATTTATTCCCAACAGTACTTTTTTCAAGTCTTAGCCAACCTATTTCATTTCCGTTTCTTGTTATTTTATAATTAAGTTGGAGATATTGTGCATTTGAAACCATTGGTATAATCAGCATAAGTAATAGGAGAAGACCCATTAGAAAGGTGTGAACATTGGCTTTTTGAAATTTACTTGTTTTTAAATTTGCATATAGCCAACTTTGATTGTTGCGCTTTTTTAAAAAAGTATAAAAAATTATAATTAGCATGATTTCTATGTTTTATAAATTCAAAAAGTTTAAAATTGTAGAGGAATGTCGTAAGACATATTGTTTACTTCTATTGCTCCTATTACGCCTACGGCAACCAAAGCAACTCCCAAGACTAAGCCAACCGTTTTCAAGGTAGAAAACTTAGCCTCTTTAATTTCTTTAATTTTGGTGATTGGAATGTCTTTATGGGTGTTCCCTTCCAAAACAGTTATTGCACTATCGTTAACTATCTCTAGTTTCGATTTTACAAATTTTGTGTCTTGTCTAATTTTGTAATTTTTACCAACTACAAGTGAGGTGTCTTTCAAATCTATTGCTCTATAAGTGTAACAGCTTTGGAACAAAAAAGAAATGACGATTAAATAGATAATTGATGTTTTCATAATTTCAAGTTTTAAATTCATCTCAAAATTAGAAACACAGATAATAAGGAATATCCAAGATTCTCCAAATTGTAAAAATCTGGACAAGTTGGATAAATTAGGACAGTGGAATTTTATTGCTCTTTGAACTCAGACGGAGTTACATTGGTGAATTTTTTGAAAGCAGAATAAAATGTAGATTTTGAGTTAAAGCCACATTCTAAGCCAATTGCAACTATTGTATAGGCAGAATAATCAGATTTAATCAGATATTTTTTTGCTTTCTCAACTCGCAAAAGGTTAATATAATCAGGAAAATTATAACCACTTTCCTGATTAATTAAATGGGATAATTTACTGGTGCTTATTCCCATCTCAGTCGATAATCTATCTAAGCTAAATGCAGGATCAAGGAATCTTTTGTTTTTCTTAATGTAATTATTAATGATTTGGAACTTATTCTCTTCTGATTCTTTTCCGTTGGGAATATTGTTTAAAATTTTTTCTTCGGCTTCTATTTCTTTCCTTAACTGTATTCTTTCCACCATCAAGGAATAATTATAAAAGCCTTGATAACTAATCCAATACAAAAGCCCCGTACTGCTTAATCGTAACGGATAATAGA
>JAEMQE010000179.1 GCA_022758945.1 Lentimicrobium sp.
ATGCATTTGTGTAGTATCAACCCAGAGAGATAACTGGCTAAAACGACCTTGAAACTACTCCAAAAAAAAAGAGGAAACTAAATCCTCTTGCTATTCTCTCTCAAAACTTTACGATATCTCCATAGTGTTGACGGTAGGTATTCCGGTTCCAGCTTGTCCGCCGCGGCGGATTCAACACGAGTTTATATTTTTTTGGAGTTCGATGAATTTCATTTCATTTGTCGCTCGGCGCACGCAACGAAACTCTAGGTGTTAGGCGTTCGTATTTTTGTCTGCCGAAAAGTTTTATTGCGTTATTGGTGGACCAACTATTTTTAGACCGAAGCTTTCGTGTAGTCTTACAATTTCCTCAATTGATGGTCTTTCTTGGTAAGAACTAAGACCTTCAAAAAGTTGTTCAATCGGTCCTGTTGGATTTACCATAAATAGCATTTTGCCCGTTTCACTTATTGTCAAGTAGGTATGTGGCATATTTCGTGGCACAAACACTGTGTCGCCTGAAATTGCTGCAAACCTTTTGTCGCCTGCTTGAAATAGAAACTCGCCTTCTAAAATGTAAAAAGTTTCGTCAACGTCGTGCAAATGCAAAGGTGGACCTTGGTTTTTATGGTACTCGCCTGAAAATAAACTCAATTGTCCTTGAGTATCTTTTCCACTAACTTTAAGAAAAGCAGGATGCCCCAACAAATTGTATTGTTTTCTGCTTTCATTTGCTTTAAGAATGAATGATGTTTGCATTTTAATTTAAGTTTAAATTGTTTCAATGCAAATTTCAATCTGTTAAGCTTAAGAATGGTGGTAAAAAATCGTTGTTTTTTAAACTCCTCTAAAGTTGCCTATAATTCCAAGTTTACGTTCGGGGTTATTCAGGCTTTCTTTTATTAAAGTGGTAGGGGTTGTTCCTGCAAATTGTTTGAAATCTTTTACAAGATGTTGATAATCGTTATAACCTGTTTGTACGGCAACGCTAAGCCAGTCAAGATTTGGGTGGTTTTCTTTTAATTCATATGCCTGATAAAATCGACAAATACGGGCATAATATTTTGGAGTGATGCCTATTTGTTGAACGAATCTTTTCTCAAATTGACGATGACTAAGGCAAGCCTCTTTAGCTGTCCTTTCTAAATTAAATTCTTGAGGATTTTCTAAAATGATTTGCCCGATTTTATCAATAGGTTGACTATCCCTTTTGATTTGCCTGAATTTTTTTGTAAAATAATTATTTAATAGCACAATCATATCATCATAATTAATACAATCCGTTAGTTGAGCCTGAACTTCTTTTATTTCTTGCCCTAATATAAGTTCTGCATCAAAGTTTTGATGAACCAATTCTGTCATAGGAATTCTTAATAACTTAAATAATCCGCCTGGCTGAAATCTTGTATGTATCATTAAATATTCATTCGTAGTAAACAGGTTTTGTCTGCTGTTTGGTTGACCAAAAATTGTAACGATTGGTCTTTTTTCATAGGTTCCTAAATCGGGACAATCCGAAAAAAGACTTCCTCTAACTAAAAATCTTATTCCTTCTTCAGGGTTTACAGGATATGCCTTAGAAGGAACTTTAATATTGGGTTCGAAAATCAAGTGGATTGTCAAATATTCCTTTATCAAGCCTCTTAGTTCTGGGTCTGGAAGAATTCGTTTACAAATCATTGAATGTTATTTTTTAAAATAAAGTTCGACTTATGAGAGGTTCGCTAATATGACACATAAAGTCAGACCGTGAAAAAACTTCCACAATCTTCTCAACAAATATACTAAAATACTTGTAAGAAAAATAAAGATTTTGTATATTTAACAATGCAACACATCCAAGGAATTTCCCGACACCAGCTGCAAGTAGGCAGCTTAGAAGACGCCATCAGCCAAGACAACCCGGTTCGATTTATCGATGCATTTGTGTAGTATCAACCCAGAGAGATAACTGGCTAAAACGACCTTGAAACCACTTCAAAAAAAAAAGAGGACACTAAATCCTCTTACTATTCTCTCTAAATATTTTACGATAACTCCATAGTGTTGACGGCAGGTATTCCGGTTCCGTTCAACACGAGTTTATCTCACAAGTTTATATTTTTTTTGGAGTTCGATGAATTTCATTTCATTGTTCGTGCTGCGCACGCAACGAAACTCTAGCTGTTAGGCGATGGCTTTTATTCTTCAGTCTGGTTTATAATCCAATTTGTCCAACCTATAATTGTCGAGGCTCTTCTAAAATATGTTGTGTCAGAACCTACATTATACAATTTGGAATGCTTCATTATCTCTACGATTGTTTCTTTATTTGGCATTTCTCCATTGTCAAGATAAAGTTTCAATGTTTTTTTAAATACTTTGTGAGAGATGATTAGTCTTACAAATTCCTTTTGTCTGTCAATAAGGTTTAAATTAAAAACTTGCTTTCCTTTTGTTGTTAAGAAACAACCTGTTTGTCCTGTTAATGGATCTCGTCCTGTATCAATTAATCCTAAATATTTTCCTGCATTAGAATAATAGTCTGTTTGTCTTCCGTCCAAGTCATAGTTTTGAGTAATATCCTCTTTTGAAATAAATTCTTTTTGATTCAAAAGTTCACAAAGATTGACTACTCTTTCAAAACTGTCTGCTTGTGGAAAAGGAATTTCAGGTTCTTTTACAGTTTTTGTAGTGTCAATAATTTGCGATAAGGCTTCAAGGTTGAAACTGCCTTCCTGAACAACATATTTTCTATGTCTTACAAGAACAAGAGAATTGTAATGGGTTAATCAAAAGTAAAAATTTATTTATTGACAGTGATGATTTGCTTAGAAATTTCTTGATCTGGGTTCGAATAAAAACTTCATTAATAGCGTTACTATTTCTTTTTTACAGTCATTAGCGAAATGAAGCAAAGAAAGACTTGAGTTTAGGAATACTTGGACTAAATGAAAGTTTTGTGCAGCTGAATGAGATAATGGCTTATTTGATTTTTATTCCTTTTGGTCCAGGAAAATCTTTGCCTAAATGGTTGTAAAGTCGTCTTACTTTCGAACGCCAACTTATTTTTGCTTCAATCCAAGTTTTGCTACCCTCGATGATTTGTATGGTATCGTTTGTATGTGATGGAAATTTTGAATAATCGGAATTATAATCAAATTTTAATAGTAATTCTGGATTGTCAATGGGTGTGTTATTTTTGCTTAAATCAAATATTGTTTTATGCTCTTCTTTGTTGAATTTAAGTGTTTTAACTTTTAAATCTTCATAGAGGTCAATTAAAGAAATTGCATCTGTAATAAAGTCTAAATCGTAAATGTCTTTTTTAGTTGAGCGGTTTGAAGTACTTATTAATTTGAATATACCAATGTCTTTTTGTGAAAGTAGATATATACCTTGATTAACCTCTACATCGTACAAACTTTTCATATTTTGAAGTAACTCGACTTTTATTGTTGTCCCATCTTTTATTTCAAGATAAAAACGTAGAAAACAATATTGGTCGTTTATATCGCAAGGATCATCAAAGCTTTTTGCTTTGTTCCCAAAGTAATTTTTAACTTCGCTTTCGATGTTTTTAAATCCTTCTTTACCAATTATCTCATCACAAAAGAAATCAATATCATCTGAAATTCTATGATTGAATTGTAGTGCTAGATTAGTACCACCACCTAAAGTAAATTTTGATACTGTTGGTAATGCTTGTAATTCTATGATGGCTTCAATTATTGCTGGAGTAACTGCATTCATAAATTAAAGCGAAAAACGAAGAAACGGTTTGACATTATATCTTTTGGAAACACTTACACAAACTTTGTTGCTGATATTCTCTGTTGTTAATTTTAAGTATTTAACAATGTCTTTTGCAGAATATAGTGCTTCTAATTTTTTAATATCTGTTTCAAATGTATCTGGAGTTGTGGCAAACAAGGCTCGCGGAATGATAATAGACTTATCTCTAGAAAGATTAAGTTTACTAGGATCCATATCCCAAAATAAGTGTTTTGGGAAAATTGTTGCTATGTTTACTGATTTATTCACTATGCAAAAATACTGAATTTAGTGATAAATGGTGCACTATTATAAAAAATATTAACTTATTTGTTTTCAAATACTTAACCAAAGTT
Organism: Lentimicrobium sp.; assembly: GCA_022758945.1. GTDB lineage: Bacteria > Bacteroidota > Bacteroidia > Flavobacteriales > Flavobacteriaceae > Flavobacterium. Next base: position 4,089 of record JAEMQE010000179.1, read on the forward strand.
AAAAATTATCCTTTTAACAGAACAATTAAAATCTATGTTGCATTTATTAAAATAGCAATTAGTAGAATGATAGAGGGAACACTCTTGCGTTTTGGCAAACTTAACATAAACAAACTTATAGTGGAGTTGAAGAGTAATTACTGTAAAAACTTAGGTGACAATAGAATTACAATAGAATTAAGCTTTATTTTTACAATCATTATGAAAATATTACTAATTGAGGA
>JAEMQE010000066.1 GCA_022758945.1 Lentimicrobium sp.
CTAGTCTTCCTTCTGGAGTTACTGCAACCCTCAAAACCGTAATAGCCAATCCTGGTTTTGAAGTGTATAGCATCACCGGATTAAGAGGTACTATTGGTGCTTTTTCAAACAAACAAATTTATGTTTCTTATTTTGGATCAAGTGGCGCAGCAACTTATGGTGGTTATTATTCAGGCTTTGATCTTAAACCCGAAATTATATCTGATATTAAAATAGGCGCAACTTCTTCTTGTATTCCAGATGTGGTTTTAAAAATTAGCGCACTAACTGCTTATAATTCTTTTCAATGGTTTAAAGATGATGTGCTAATACCTAGCGAAATAAGCAATGAATACACACCAACTTCTCCTGGTTTTTATCAAGTAAGAGGAAGTATTTCTGGTTGCCTGAGTGATGTTTTTTCCGATAAAATTCCTGTTAGCGAATGCCCTACTGATTTAGATGGTGACAAAGCCTGCGATAATATTGATGTAGATAATGACAATGATGGAATCCTAAATTGTACGGAATCTTATGGAAATCAAAATATCAATATTTCAAATTTAAATAGCGGAACTATTGCTCTTGCAACCTATTCTAATTCTTTCACAGGAAATGTTGCAACCTCTATAACAGCGAGTACAATCCCATTTACAGGCAGTTTAGATGGAAGTTTTATATCAGAAGTTCCCGCAGGGAAAGGGAATAGTGTAACCTATACAATGAATTTTGCGCAACCAATAAGTGTAGGAATAGAATATGCTTCGACAGCAAATCCTTCCGACTTATTGAATGCTGATGCAGAATATATTGTGAATTCAGACATTAATAAAACCATAACAGTCCTTAATCCAACGAATCAATTATTAATTGACACTAACTATGACGGCATTTATGAAAGTGGTGTAACCCAATTTTCTTCTTTTGAAATACGATTTAGACTCAACAGCACAATTCCCTTAGCTGCTGGAACTGGCACATTCAAATTTCAAACTTATTTAGCCAATTCCATCAGTTTTACCCATAAAAATTTATTGGATGATTTACCTAACAAATCGACAATGAAATTTTATGCAGTTTGCATTCCTAAAGACACCGATGGCGATGGGAAACCAGACCAATTGGACTCTGACAGCGATAATGATGGAATTCCAGATATAATCGAAGCCCAGACAAATTCCACAATTCCAATCTCAAATACAGACACTAACAATAACGGACTTGACGATGCTTTCGAATCTGGATTTACCCCTGTTGATACTGACAATGATGGCGTTTTAGATTATTTAGATTTAGACAGTGACAACGACGGAATTCTGGATTCAGTAGAAACCGGAGCTGATTTGGATGCTGACGGAATTGGAAATTATAGAGATTTAGATAGCGACAAAGATTTATGTTCCGATGTTATTGAAGCTGGATTTACGGATGGCGATGGCGATGGAAAATTTGGAAATTCACCTTTAACCGTTGATTTAAATGGGCTGGTTATTGGTGCAACTTATTCAACTCCAAATCCCAATTATTTAATTTCGGCTCCAATTGTTATAACTTCTCAACCAAATATTGCTCCTACTTGCGAATTACAAAACGCTACAATTACATTAGTTGACAATGGTGGAAATAACTATCAATGGCAACTTTCGACTGATGGAGTGAATTGGACAAATATTCTTGGCAATGCTACTTATTCCGGCGAAACAACAAATACACTAACAATAACAAGTGTTAGCAACGCAATGAATGGCTACAAATATCGAGTTCAATTGAACAAAACCGGAAATTCTTGCGGTTTAACTTCGGCGGAGGCGATATTGACTGTTTACGCTTTACCAGTTGTAAATGACACAACTATTATTCAATGTGGTGATGATTTATTAGGATATTCTATATTTAACCTAACGGTAAAAAACAACGAGATTTCGGCTGATTTTGCCAATGAGACTTTTACTTATTATAAAACTTTGGCTGGTGCCAATACTGCCGATGCATCTCAACTCATAGTAAATCCTATAGATTTTACCAACACTACTGCATTATCGATGCCAATTTGGACTAGAGTTGTAAATAAAAATGGTTGTTTTAGAACAGCTCAAATAACATTGAAAGTTTTAGTAACTCAAATTCCTATAACATTCAAAAGAAACTTCGAAGTTTGTGATGATTTTTTAGACACGAACGGCGTAAACAATCCGAATAACAATAAAAGAGACGGTATTTCGTCATTTGATTTTAGTAGTGTAACAACCGACATAAAAGCCATATTGCCAGCTAGAAATTATTCCATCACTTATTATAGAAATCAAGCCGATGCTTTGGCAGAACTCAATGTTATTGTGGATATTTCGAATTATAGAAACATTGGATATCCCGACACACAAATAATTTGGGGACGCGTCGATAGTGATTTGGATAATTCTTGTTTTGGATTAGGTCCTTATGTCAATCTCACTGTTGAGAAATTACCTTTTGCCAATCCAGTTACAATTCCAAGACAATGTGATGACAATCAGGATGGGATTTTTACTTTCGATACTGCAACTTTAGAATCAACATTATTAGGAACAAATCAAACATTCCCAGTTACTGTGACCTATTTTGATGCGACAAATAATCCGCTAAAAGACGTCAACGGAGTTTTGATAAACAGTCCGTTTCCAAATACTTTTTTGACAAAATCACAAACCATAAAAGCTGTCGTTACCAATAATACAGTACAAAAATGCTTTGATGAAACTACCATTCAATTCATTGTTGATGATTTACCAGAAGCATTCGCCGTTCCAACTTCTTTGACCACAACTTGTGATGATGAGGCAAATCCATTAATTCAAGACGGAAAATTTGCATTTGATACTTCAACTTTTGAAACAACAATTTTGAATGGACAAACCGGAATGAATGTAAAATATTTTGACAAAAATGGAAATCCGTTGCCAAGTCCATTGCCTAAACCATTCATTACCGGGACACAAACTGTAAAAGTTGTGGTTGAAAATCCAATTAACACAACTTGTACTGCTTCAATAAATATTCCTTTTGTAGTGCTTCCTCTTCCAAACATCAATTTGAACGCAAATGGAGGTGAAGACGAATTAATATGCTCTAATCTTCCAACATTTTTTGTTCAACTCAATGCGGGAATTCAGGATGGCTCTTCACCGAACAATTACACTTATGTATGGTCAAAAGATGGGACTGTTTTAATTGGTAAAACAGACTATACATTAGATGTAAACACCGAAGGAATTTATTCTGTCGAAGTAACAAATATTTCCGGTTGCAGTAGAATTAGAGATATAAAAGTGACCGCTTCTGATATAGCGCATATTCAATCTATAGATATTGTCGATATGACTGACATCAACACCGTTACAGTAAATGTAACTGGGCAAGGCGATTATGAATATAGTTTAGACGAACCTTCAGGATATTTTCAAGACTCCAATTTCTTTGACAATGTACCGGCAGGGATTCACGATGTTTATATTAATGACAAAAATGGATGTAGACCAGTTACTAAAGCGACCATTGCTGTTGTCGGTTTGCCAAAATTCTTTACGCCAAATGGTGACGGGTTTAATGATTATTGGAGTCCAAAAGGGGTGAATGCCAATTTCAATGCAAATTCCACCATTTATATTTTTGATCGATATGGAAAACTTATAAAACAATGGATTCCATCGTCAAGCGAAGGATGGGACGGAACTTTCAACGGAACTCCATTGCCTTCGGATGATTATTGGTACACGATAAAACTAGAAGATGGAAGAGAAGCCAAAGGTCATTTTAGTTTAAAACGATAACTAAATCTCAAATATAAAGCATAAAAAAAACCATTCTTTCGAATGGCTTTTTCAATAAAAATATAAAACTAGATTTTAAATCTTTTTCTATCCGTTTCAGATAAATAAATTTTTCTTAAACGAATCGATTTTGGTGTAACTTCAACATATTCATCTTTTTGAATGTATTCCAAAGCTTCTTCCAATGAGAAAATAATTGGAGGTATAATCCTTGCTTTTTCATCATTTCCAGAAGAACGAACATTAGATTGTTTTTTCATTTTAGTCACGTTCACACACATATCATCGCTACGAGAGTTTTCTCCAATAACTTGGCCTTCGTAAATTTCATCATTAGGACTAACAAAGAATTTACCACGATCTTGTAATTTATCGATAGAATAAGGAATAGCTTTTCCTTTTTCCATAGAAATCAATGAACCTTTGTTACGTCCAGAAATTTCCCCTTTGTAAGGCTCATATCCTATAAAACGATGTGCCATAATTGCTTCACC
>JAEMQE010000139.1 GCA_022758945.1 Lentimicrobium sp.
CATTCATTCCCGGACGCAATAATTTTATTTTTTCGGCATCGTTTGAAGTGTTCAAACTTATTTTAACTGGCAATCTTTGAATGGTTTTTACAAAGTTTCCGGTTGCATTATCTGGAGGCAACAAGGAAAACTTGGAACCAGTTGCTGGCGAAAATGAAGTAACTGTTCCTTCAAAATCATAATCAGGATAAGCATCTACTTTTATAGTTACCTTTTGTCCAATGACCATTTTGTCCAATTGTGTTTCCTTGAAATTAGCAATTACCCAAGCTGTTGTATTGTTAATAATATAAAATAAAGATTGTCCCGGTTGAACCAATTGTCCGGGTTGGATATCAATTTTTGAAACCTGACCGTCAATGGCAGCCGTGATTACGGTATAGGTTAAATTTAGTTTTGCAGCATCAAGTTGGGCTTTGGCTCTTTTGATATTGGCTGCAGCCACTTCGGTTTGTTTGTTCGAAACGTTAGATTTCGCTACAATAGCTGATTTTTGATAGGAGCTTGCTTTTTGTTGTTGTTGCAAAATACGAACCTGATTTTCGGCTTCTTGTTTGGCTGTCAAAGCTTGTTCGTATTGTTGTTTGGTAATCGTATGATTTTTATACAAATTGTTGTATCGGTTGTAATCGTTGGTCACTTGATTCAATCTGATTTTTGCCGACTCAATATTTCCACTTGCCGATTGCACATTGGCATCCGAGACCGAAATACTTGCCATAGCGCTTCCAATATCTGCTTTTGCTACTTCATAACTTCCTTCGGCTGCGGCCAATGCTGCGTTTGCATCTTCAATTTTTAATTGATAATCACGTGTATCTATGGTAAATAAGGTATCGCCTTTCTTTACAAAATCATTGTCTTTAATGTAAACCTTGCTTACATATCCTGAAACTTTAGGGATTATTGGATTCATATTTTTCTCGATTTGCGCATCATCAGTATGTTCGTGAGACAAAGAATGGATGTATTTGTAACCGCCATAAGTTCCGCCTACAAGTATCAATGTAGCAAATATGATGATGAATTTTTTATTTGATTTTTTCTTTTCCATAAGAGATGTCGATTATATTTTTGAAAGATTGAAAGTTTGTGATAATTGTCCAGTTACTGAAAGTAACTCATAATATTTTTGAATGATGTTGGCTCTCGCCAAAGCTTTATTAATTTTTGAACTAAGTTGTTCTACATCGGCTTCGAGTAAATCATTAGTGTTCGAAAGTCCGTTGTCGTATTTGTCTTTTACAATTCTGTAATTTTCCGATGATTGAGCCGCCGCTTCCAGATAAACCTCATTTTGTTTTAGTGCCAAGTCATAATCTTCAATAGCTTGTTTTACTTGAACCTTGATATTATCGGTAAGGATTTCTTTGTAATTCTGTGCTTCAAGTGATTTGCTTTCCGCGATTTTTACATTCGTGCCATTTTTTAAGATACCACTCAAATCATAAGAAATTCCTACTCCAAAATTCATTGCGTTTTGAATCGTAATCACATTTTCCAATCCCAAAGAAGCATAACCTCCCAAGAGCGAAACAGATGGATAATAAGAACTTCGTGCCATTTTCACGCCAGCTTCTCTCGCTTTTTCTTGGTATCGTATGGCTTCTAAATCCTTGCGATTTTCTAAAGCTGGTTTTTCATCCGTTGGAATATTGTCCATTTGGAAATTGATAAAATCACTTTCCTTAACTGTTAATTTTGTTTCGGGTGGCAGTTTCAAAAGTGAAACTAAATAATAGTTTACAACATTCAAATTGTTGTTCATTTCATCAATGGACAATTGTATTTTCGAAACTTGTAATTGCGATTTCAACAAGTCATTTCTTGGAATAATTCCATTTTTTTCCAATTCAATAAAATCAACCACGCGCTGTTCTGCTTGTTTTTGATTGTCTTTCAAAAGTTCCAAAGTTTTTTGCGCCTTGTACAAACTGGCATAATAATTTACAACTCGCATTGCTATTTCTTCCTTAGTTTGCGCTGCTGTTGCAGTTTCTGCTTGGTATAAATTTTCTGAAATCTTGATGTTGTTCTGCGTTTTGAAACCGGCAAAAACAGGAAGGTTGGCATTAATTTGTCCAATCAGCAACTGATTTCCGGTTGGAAAAGGAGTTCCGCTTTGTTGGAATTTTATATCGACCGTTGGGTTAATAAAATTCTGATATTGTCCCGAAAGTTTCATATCAGGATATTGGGTATTTTTTTTCGATTGTAATTCGTATTTCGAAGAATTTACTTTGGAATTTGCCAAGTTGACTTCGTTGCTTTTCGACCAGGCCATATGAATGGCTTCGTCGAGCGTTAAACTAGTTCTTTCTTGTGCATCTATGGATGAAATTCCAATAAAGTAAACCCCCAAAAGGAATAATTGACTAATTTTCATATATCAAAAGGGCTTTTATAGTTTGCTGAATGTGCTTTGTTAAATCGGTTTTTATGTAATTATTGAATGATTCTTCGGTTTTCAAGTTTAATAATTCTTCAAAGAAGGGTTTGTTCATATAGAAATGGAAATATGTTCCCAGAATTGTTGGAGTTATAAGCGGAATAATGACATCTTTTCTGAACACCCCTTTGGCTTGACCTTCTTGAATAATCAATTCCAAGGATTTCAAGTTTGCCTTTTTTATTTCTGAAAAAGACAGGATATCCAAAACTCGTTTCTTTGATGCTAATTCAAAATGGAGGATTCGGTAAATTCCCTTGTTGCAATTGATTCGATTGATGTATAACTCAATTAGTTTGTTTATTTTTTCAACAGGTTCGAGGTCTTCTTCAATCAAATTTACCAACTGCTCTTTGAGTCCGGAAGTTTTATATAAAATCAAGGCTTCCAATAAATGTTCTTTTGAACCAAAGTAATAGGAAACCATAGCGATGTTAATCTTGGCTACTTTTGAAATATCTCGAATCGAAGTTCCGTCAAATCCTTTCTCGGCAAATAGCGTTTCGGCTACTTCGAGAATTTGAATTTGTTTGTCGGTTAAATCTGTTTTCAAGGTTTTTTTGTTTTTAAAAGCGCAAAATTAAACAAGTGTTTAATTTAAACAGTTGTTTAATTTTGTTTTAACTTTTTTTTAACGTTTGTTAAGAGATGAATTTTGGAGTATAATAATGGGACTAGTAAAGTATTTTCCAAAAAGAAAGCAGTTGTAAGATAAAGTTCTTGCAACTGCTTAATTAATTAGCTTCGTTTGGATTAATTCATTTCTACCGTAATCGGTAAATCATAAGCAGTTCGCACTGGTTTTGAATTAATCATTCCCGGCGACCATTTGGTTCTCAAGGATTTCAAAACCCGAATGGCTTCTTTTCCCAAGCCATAGCCAGGGTCTCTTTTTACGTGAATACTGGTCATACTTCCGTCTTTTTCAATCACGAAGGATACATAAAGTTTCATTGTAGTCATACCTTCGATGTCTGGCTTTTCATAATTATTGCCAACATAATTATAGAATTTTTGCATTCCACCCGGAAACTCGGGAAGTTTGTCCAGCGCAGAAGCAGTAACGGGAATATTTTCATCTATTGGCAATGTAGGATTTTCGATAGTTCCAGTTGTATTGGATGTTCCTGTTCCGCCTTCTGTCCCTGAATTTAAAGACTGATTTTCTAATGCTTCTTTATTCGTAGGAACATCGGCAATAACATCTGGAGTTGCAGAGACAACCATTGGCAACAAAAGCGTTGGTTCCTGAGGAGTTTTTGCTTGGCTTGTATTCACTTGTGTTTTGGGTTTTATTGGCTCTACAAGATAAGGGGTAATGTGTAACGGTTCGTCAATAGTTGTTGGGATTTCTACCACTATTGGTTTTCCTAATAAATTTGATAATGTAAAAACTGCTCCAAAAGCAGCAATTAATAAAATCCCTGAGAAAAACGCCATCACAGTGGTTTTTGAACTGTCGCGGCGCAACTGGTAGGCACCATATTCTTTGTTCCTGTTTTCAAAAACAAGGTCAATCCAGCTAGTTTCGTAAATACTTAATCTAGACATAATTAATGGTTTTAAGGGTTAAGTATCTATCGAGTCATATACAGCTGTTTTAACATACAACGCAAATAATATGTAAAATAATATATAAAATGTTGTTTATTTTATAATTATTTTAACAAGAAGAATAAGGTTCTTTATTTTAGGGGTAAAATGAGGTTTACAGTGATAATAGAAGTTAATTTATTAATGTTAATTTTGTTGCCAAACTGTATTTGTTTGAAGCGACTTGGGAAACCCTGCAACAATTTGGCAAAACCAAGGAAATG
>JAEMQE010000201.1 GCA_022758945.1 Lentimicrobium sp.
CCACACATTACATGGACGAAGCCGAATATTGCGACCGAGTTTCTATTATGGTCGATGGTGTCATTGAAGCGCTGGATTCACCAAAAAAATTAAAAGAACAATTCAACGTGGATTCTATGAATGATGTGTTTTTAAAATTAGCGAGAAATATAGAATAGTAACAAGCCAATAGCCATTTATCAAAAGTTTCCCAACTAATGGCTATAGCCTATTACCTAATGCCCTATAAAAAATGAAAAGATTTATCGGATTTGTAAAAAAAGAATTCTACCATATTTTTAGAGATAAGCGCTCCTTGTTTATTCTGTTTGGTATGCCCATTGCTCAAATTTTGCTCTTTGGTTTTGCCATAACAAATGAAATTAACAATGTTAACATCGCTATTTTAGACCAGTCAAATGATGTAGAAACGCAGAAAATCATCTATAAAATAAAATCTTCAACCTATTTTAATGTTGAAAACCAAATTGATAAAGAAAGTGATATAGAATCGGAATTTAAAAAAGGAAAAATTAAAGCAGTCCTGATTTTTGAACCGAATTTCAGTAAAAATCTAGAAACAAAAAAAGTAGCTATCGTTCAAGCAATCACGGATGCAACAGAACCCAATGTAGCCAATACCATCGCTAATTATACTTCGGCAATTATTCAGAATTATCAAGCTCAAAAAAAACAATCCAATGCCAATCAGGTAAAGATTGAAGTACAATCAAGAATGTTTTATAATCCAGAACTCAAAAGCGTTTTTAATTTTGTTCCTGGTGTTATGACTGTAATTTTAATGCTGGTTTCGGCCATGATGACCTCTATCTCAATTACACGAGAAAAAGAATTAGGAACTATGGAAATCCTGCTAGTTTCTCCATTAAAACCATTTCAGGTAATTATTGGCAAAGTATTTCCGTATATTTTTCTTTCCATCATCAATGCAATTGTGATTTTATTATTAGGCTATTTTGTTTTCAAAATGCCAATCAATGGAAGTATATTTTTGTTAGCTTTTGAAAGTATTTTATTTATCATTTCCGCTCTTTCATTAGGCATATTAATTTCTACCGTTTCTAATTCGCAACAAACCGCAATGATGCTTTCCTTAATGGGATTAATGCTACCAGTAATCCTTCTTTCCGGATTTATTTTCCCAATAAATAGTATGCCTTTGCCAATGCAAGTCATCAGCAACATCATTCCAGCAAAATGGTTCATTATTATCGTAAAAGCCATTATGCTCAAAGGAGTCGGAATTCAATATATATGGAAAGAAACCCTGATATTAATTGGGATGACCGTGTTTTTTATAACATTGAGCATCAAAAAATATAAAATTAGATTAGAATAATTTTTAGGAGCTATTTCCTGCTTTCCGCTCCAATCTTTTCTTTTTTAAAGAAAAAAGAAAAGGATTTCCACTGCAATCAGGGCTAAAAATCACACAATGAAAACAATATTATTCATCATACAAAAAGAGTTTAAGCAAATTTTTAGAGATAAAAGTATGCTCCAACTGATATTTATTTTGCCCATTTTGCAATTATTAATTTTGTCAAACGCAGCCACTTTTGATGTTAAAAACATCGCAATTACTTTTGTTGACAATGACCAAAGTCAGGATTCAAGAGATTTAATAAATGCTTTTAAAGCCTCAACCTATTTTAAAGTTACAGCTCCTCATTTTTCTGAAAAAGAAGCTGTCGAAGAAATGCAAAAAGGAAAAACCGATATTATTGTAAATATTCCAATTCACTTCAATCGCAACCTGCAAAAAGACCAAAAAGCGAGTATTTCAGTAAGTATTAATGCCATTGATGCCGCAACTGCTGGGGTTGAAAATGTATATGTAACACAGATACTAAACACCTACAATCAAAATATTCAAATGCAATCAAAATACTTCTCCGAAAATAAAGAAGTGGCGCAAAATATACTTGTTATTCCCTCTTTTTGGTATAACAATACCTTAAATTACAAAACCTTTATGGTTCCTGGAATTTTGGTTTTATTGGTTACCATGCTTACTTTATTTCTATCATCTATGAATATTGTTAGAGAAAAAGAATTGGGAACATTAGAGCAAATAAATGTAACACCTATAAAAAAATATCAGTTTATCATTGGAAAATTATTCCCGTTTTGGGTGCTTGGATTTGTCATTTTAACGGTGGGTTTAGTAATATCCAAAGTTGTTTTTGATGTTCCAATGTTAGGTAATATTCTACTAGTTTATGGATTCACATCGGTGTACTTACTTCTAATTTTAGGATTCGGACTATACCTTTCTAATCATACCGAAACCCAACAACAAGCTATGTTTATTGCCTGGTTTTTTATGGTAATCTTTATTTTAATGAGTGGCTTGTTTACACCTATAGAAAGTATGCCAAAATGGGCTCAAAATCTAACATTATTAAACCCCATTCGCTACTACGTAGAGTTTATAAGAATGGTGCTGCTGAAAGGTTCTGGATTTTCTGAAGTGTTAAATAATTTATTAATCGTTTCTGGTTTTGCAGTATTCGTCAATGGTATGGCGGTTTGGAGCTATAAAAAATCAAATTAAAATTTTAATTAACTCTACAAGAATTCAAATGAAAAAGTTTACATCTGTATTATTCGTATTTCTATTTTTCAATTATTCATACAGTCAGGATTCGTATTCTTTAACTGCTAATGTAAGCGATTTAAGAAATTCGACAGGAGTTGTTGTATTTGCATTATACAATAAAGACGGTTCTATTCCTGACGAAAAATTGAAAAAACAGTATAGAAAAGAAATTGTACCCATTGCAAAGAATTCAGCAACGGTGACATTTAATAATCTCCCAAAAGGGAATTATGCTGTATTTATACTGCACGATGAAAATAAAAATGGCAAAATAGACAAAATTTTTATATTGCCTACTGAAGGAGTTGGGTTTTCAAATTTTCAAACCATAAACTTATCCAATCGTCCTAATTTTTCTAAAGCAAGCTTTCAGATAAATGAAAACCTAACAAAAAGTATTAAAATTATTTACAAGTAATGAGTTCTAACTATTTAAAAAAGAGATAACGACTAACTCGACTTTTAATAATTTCATTTTTTTGACTAAACAAATTATTTATGAAAATATTTAATATATTCTTGATTTCCATCTTAATATCAAATAGTTTGGTAGCCCAAACAGAAAGCGACTCTATAACTTGTCTTAATCTGGATAAAATAGCCCAAATAAATCAGGGCGAAAGTTATGTGACTTTTCCTTTTGATATTGGAAATTTAGAACCTCTAATCTTTGAGGCTAATGTAAGTCCTAGCTTTAAAATCCGAGAACGTAAAGATTCAAGATTAATGGCGGTGTTTACTCCTCAAATTATTATAAGGATGTTTGACGAATATTCTAATCCTGTAAAAACACCTAGTTATATGCCTCAATTAACATTTTATTTTTTGTTGGGAAATAAAGACTTACCCAATAAACAAACCTTATTTGGCAAAATTGCACATCATTCAAATGGCCAAGATGGAAATTTCTATACTGAAAACGGAGATGTTAATTTGGATACAGGAAGTTTTTCTACAAATTATCTAGAATTCGGATTTTTGAAATCATCATTTAGTAACCAACTTAAAGCTTTCAAAACTATAAAAAGTTCTATCGAAATTCATCCAAAGGAATGGATGTTAAAGGAACTTCACGGACAATATAGCGGACTTAGGTGGCACAATACTTTTTTTGCGTATAAACTTCCAATGAAAAGTAATGATACAAATCGAAAGGAACAAAAAGCAAACTTTTCACTAAAAGCTGAAACTACTTGGATGTTTGACAATATAAATGACTGGAAAACCTTTGATTTGAACAGACTCAATCTTAATTTAGTAGTATATTATCATCCGAAATTTTTAGAAGACATAGGCTTCTTTGTACAATTCTATCACGGGATGGATTACTATAATATTTATTTTCAACATCAAATTAGCACAATTCGTTTTGGAATAATGACAGAAGTATTACGGTTTTAAACACTATTTATGAACATAGAAAACTTATGATTGAAACTTAATAAAAAATTTAAAACTTATCGTTAAAATCAATAATTTTTTTTAAACATTATCATTATAAGCATTTTACTTTAAAATTTAAAAGGTTATTTAGTATCTTTATTTGTACTATGAAAACTACTCCACACAATAGACTCTCAAAAGACGAATCGCTATTTGTCCAAGGTCCGTTGTCCAGATTTAAGGAGTTGGTTTTTGTGTTT
>JAEMQE010000270.1 GCA_022758945.1 Lentimicrobium sp.
GAGCAGAAAAAATCAGAAATTAATAATAATAATATCAATCGCTATCGCTCAGATTTGCCGTTTGCTTCGTCTCGGGAAATTTCAAATAACAGTATTTTAACGGAAAATGTTTCTTGTTCAAAATTACTAATTCTTTAGTCAGTTCTGGTGTCCAATTACTTGAAGTTCGTCTTGGAATAATTAATTTTAACGGAGATTTCTCTTATTTTTATTCTTCATATTTGTCTGTTTTTAATATTATTTTCGGTAGATTAAATTGTAATCCAGAAGAAATATTTTGACAAAGTCGTTTTTTAGGATTTTCATCTTCTTAAACTTTACAGATATAACACAATTTATATTTAATTAAAATCCGCTTTGACTGACAGTACTCGCACAAAGTAGTTTCATTTTGTATAAATTAATTATATAAATCAATATAGTTTTTGTTGATTTCGTCCGGAGTTTTTTTAGTCGGAATTGAATTGTCTAATTAGTGAATTTCGCAGAATTTTGAATAAATATATTTATCTTATTTTTTGAGCGTTTTAAGTACAAAGAAATTGTCTGACATTTATATCAGTAAAAATTAAAATAAAAAAATAATCAATTCTAACACAAGGTCTCTTTAATTTTATTTCGATATTATTTGATCAAATCTGAAGTTGATGTAATTCACTGCCAAGTCCTTTGAAAAATTTAAATTTAATCGGAAATGAAAATATTACAAGAAGATAGCCGTAACGCTGATCTGTGCAAAAGTTGTATAGATCTAAAAACTGTTTTGGTGCAAGAGTACTAGAAACCTCTTCTCGGATTTTGGCGACCTCCTTTTGATTTGAAGTAGAAAACGTTATATAGTGGCTAAATTAAGATCTCGCAATCGGGTGCATAGATTTTAAATATTAACTGATTACAATTATACTAATTTAATGATGACGCATCTTACACAACATTTTTGCAAGTTAAGAATGTGCAGAGCTCATATCTATTTCTAATAAACAATCATCCAGTACGATTAGAGATTATATTTACGGCGTTTTCTACGATTTTGAGTCCATTGATTTTTCTACTAATTACTAATAAATCGTGCTCAAACTTTGCTCGAGGTCCTTACTGAAGAATTAATCTTATTCTTTGAAATCGTGATCTTAAGTCGATCGTTTTTACAAATCTAATTTAACATCTAGCCAGGCATCATCGATAAGTTACGTTGGACAAAGAAGATAGATATTATCGACCCAAAATTTGTCTTTTATCCCGAATGAAGAATCTGTCAAAAGTGACTTCACAAGTTGGGATTTTCCACTTCCACTCGACGCTGTAATTAAAAGACGAAAGCTTAAGAAATCCGAAAATATTTAACTTTTGGTTGGTTGATATTTTGTTTACATTTATAAGTAATATATTTTTTCGTTTGTATAAATAATGAGCTAGTACGAACTTATGAATTAAGTTGAAGAAACTAAAAATGACGTCATCGATGAAAGCCTTTTAAATAAATTCTAAACAACTACTTAAACTACAGAATAACTGAATTAATAGTTCAAACCAACGCCCGAGTAAATTTTACGGGTAAAAGACAATTGTAAGTATCTCGTTTCTGGGGACACTAAAATTAAAGAAGAAAAATTAGAATCTGTTATGGTCGGCCTTAATAACCCCAAAGATCTTATCTTATTGTTTCTTGTAAATACTTGTGAACACGGATTGAAGTTGATTGATGATATAGAAGAATAGAAATATACACTATTTATCTGCTGTGAATTTTTCAAAAAATTAGAGATTGACGACTGTCGTTTATTTTAAATTTCTAATGATATTTTTGATTGCGTACTTGAGCCGGTTGTTGTTTTTGAAAATCACAAATTTATACAGATTTGGTCTGATATTGTCGAATATTCTACTATATCAGTTGAGAATAGAAATAACGAAGAAAACTTTCCTTTTTGTATGTCAGAATTAGCGGAATCACTTAAAATAAAATGAATAAATTTATACAACACCAGTCCTATTAATATTATTTTCTTATTTTTTTATACAGTGTAAAATGGAATCTGAAAACAGTTTTATGGACGATCGGATGAATCTTGCATAGATTTTTGCTCGAAAGTCCGTTGACGTCATATATAATTAAACGCCCATTCAACCCCTTCAGGAGAGTTACTCCCCTGGATAAAATATCAGGCTCGTATTTTAGAGAAGTAAATCAGTAATAAACCTGGCGGAAGTTTAATTATTGTTCAGACCCGTAATCTGCTGGTCTGGTGCCGATTCACTTCCAGACGTCGCTAGAAAATCATTTTTGTGCATTACACCAACTTAAGCATCAGATTTCTTCTAATGTACTTCAATTACTTTTAATAACAATCAACTTCTGTCCTAAACGGGAATCGCCCAAACGACACCCCGAAATCTCTTCATGAATTATTATAACAGTCTTAGTAATAAAAAAAAGAACGATATTGGAACCGACGATTATATCGCAGGAATTTGCACAGAATTGCCAGGAGGTCAGTTGAATTAAGTCGTTGGAACTGAGGAGATTTTGATTGGCACCCACCCATATTCTAGTGTCGGAAATACCGTTATAACTCGTACTGAATTTGACGCTTTCCCCCGAGCAATTGTTTCAAAAATTTGGACTTACAACATGGAGCACATGTTACCAGCAACAAATGGACCGACTTTAACTTCAAACGCATATTTTTCAGGAACTATGGATGCTTTAGCGAATTGCGCTTCGAATTAAACGTTTGGCGGTGTTGCTATGCCTGCCGGCGATGGCAGCATCGCAGGAACTTCGGGAGAGGGAACCATTTCATATTCTGCAAATTTTCCACTTTTATCGTTAATGGTTAGTTCTAGTGTCGCAGTTTACAAAGGCCAACAAGAAAGATTTTAAAGGACTAGAATGAGATTTTTGACGGCAACAACAAGCATTTATCCATACGTAGCAGCAGCAGATGTGGCAATTTAAACCAACACGATTTCACCAATTGGGATGCCAATTGCTGCAGATTATGCTCGTTTGAAATGTATTGGTAATAGTGGTGATTTTGTTACGGGCCCCTAGAGGATTTGCTATTCAACGAGCGTTTAGGGACCCTATGGGTGCTACCAAACAGCAAGCCAAAACGGAACGCAAAGATTCAACGGTTAACAATGGACTTCATCAAATTCTACTTATTTCCCAAAAGAATAATACACAAACATGAGCGTTTAACTTTCTGAACTTTCAATAGAACTCGCGTAAATTTAAAACGTTTGTATGGATTCTACTTAAGTCGTTATTTTACTTTAGCCTTCAAATCCAAATTAAGTTTTAAGCAGCTATTTATAAACAGGGTTATTTAAACAAACGAATTTGGTCAAGCCAGGGCCAAGCGGCGCAGCTTAAACCTATTCCCCAGGGGCAAGCTCAGATGAATGCCAGCAATTTTTAAATGCATGTTTAATCGGCAGTGCTACGTATAAACTCACGGATTTGTGCTGCAGAATACCTTACCAAATTTACCCGGAATCGAGCTTTTCTTTGATCAGGAGCCTGTTATTCTAGCCGGTAAGTTTCTAAAGTTTAAGAATTTAGGTGGACTAGATCAACTCATTAACCTCGAGCTTCAGCCAGAGAATCGCAGTAGGCGGTTCTGCGTTGATAAATGGCACAATATCCTTCGTTATTGCAAATTCAAGAGTTTTAGACAATCAGACCAAACCTTTACGACCACAAGATTTAATTCTCAATTTTCAAACGCTTTAGCCGCCCTGCTTGAATGACCTTCGTTATGTGGCTGCTTTTGATAGCCTTTACATCCCGTACAGCTAGTGGTCTGTCTTTTTAGATAGTTAGTGCTACGAAGCCAGTCCGTTAATTCCGATTTCTAATCCGCAGTACTCAACATATCTTAAAACTCGAGACGCTTGGCATTAAATGTTCAATAAGCATTTTTGCGTAGATCTAAGAGATTTTCTCCATAACAGATCGTGCGTGGCAGTCTCAATAAATCCGTACAATGATAGATCCAAGATGTGTGTTGATTCCCAGCTAGTAATAACTTGTTAATTTGACGGAACTGATCGAATTGCACTTTCTCAAACTCTCGGTCTCCAAACACAGTCTTACGTACCAGGGAGTTTCAGCCTTTATACGGTTGTTGTGTGTTCATAAAGTCTTGTAAATGATGATTATGTTAAAATCTGAAAACGTGATTTATTTTATTATAATATTACTTA
>JAEMQE010000262.1 GCA_022758945.1 Lentimicrobium sp.
CCATTGTAAATACAAAGTATAAAAACATATGGTAAATATAAAATGAAAGCAAAAATTGAAGTATTTGAATCGGTATTTTCATTTATTATTGAAATGATTAAACTGGAGGTAAATACAAACATTAATAAAACTTGTGTTCTTAAAATGTTGTAATTATTAATGCTTTTAATATTCATTTTCAATTTAGATTTTTATTTCCTGTTACATTTGTCGTTAACTCGTAAATATACGCTATTCTTAAATCACCACTTCCGAAATCCTCGGTTTATAATCTTTCGCTACTTCAGCAATTAATCGGATGTGATCCGGATTTGTACCGCAACAACCTCCAATAATATTGATTAAATTTTCGTCTAAATATTCCTTGATTTGCGCTTGCATTTCTTTTGGCGTTTCGTCGTATTGTCCAAAAGCATTTGGCAATCCTGCATTAGGATGCGCCGAAATATTGAAAGACGTATTTTGTGATAATTGTTTCAAATACGGTTTGAGTTGGTGCGCTCCAAGAGCACAATTGAAACCTACACTCAACAACGGAATATGCGAAATCGAGATCAAGAAAGCTTCCACGGTTTGACCTGAAAGTGTTCTTCCCGAAGCATCGGTAATCGTTCCTGAAACCATTATTGGAATATCGATATGGCGTTCGTCTTTGACTTCTTCAATGGCGAAAAGTGCTGCTTTTGCATTTAGCGTATCAAAAATAGTTTCAACCAAAAGTAAATCTACGCCACCATCAAGTAGCGCTTCGACTTGTTGTTTGTAAGCAATACACAAATCGTCGAAAGTAACGGCTCTGTAACCCGGATCGTTCACGTCTGGCGACATACTTGCCGTTCTGTTTGTTGGCCCAATGGAACCAGCTACAAAACGGGGTTTGTCTGGATTTTTTGCTGTGAATTCATCGGCAACTTCGCGAGCAATTTTTGCCGATTGAAAATTTAATTCGTAAACAATATCTTCGAGATGATAATCGGCCATACCAATTGTGGTTCCCGAAAATGTATTGGTTTCTACAATATCGGCTCCGGCTTCAAAATACAAAGCGTGGACATCTTTTATGGCTTGTGGTTGGGTAAGGGACAACAAATCGTTATTCCCTTTTAAGGAATACGGAAAGTCTTTGAAACGTTCTCCTCGGAAATCTTCTTCGGAAAAATTATAGCGTTGCAACATCGTTCCCATTGCTCCGTCGAGTACGAGAATTCGTTTTTTGATTTCTTCTTGAATTTTTGGCATAACTTATTTTTTAACCGCTATGACGCTAAGGCGAAAAAGCTTTTTTATTATTTTTAAACGCATAGAAACATAGTTATTATATTTAATACAAGGCGTTTTACTTAATTTTAGTAAATCATAGCTTTGTGTACCCAAGAATTGGGCTATCTCATTCTTTTTTCTATGTATCTATGCGTTTAATTTTTGTTTTATTTACAGCTAAGCAGAAAAAGCTTGTTTATATTCCTTTTATCCCTGCAAGACGCTTAGCTTATATGTTTTTTTATTTTGTCAGTATTTTTGATTAGCCTAAAAATGAACCGTTTCGGCACAATTCATTGCTATAAAATAATCGCTGCAAAGTAAAGACATAGCGCGATTAATCGCAAACATAAGAAGTGATTATTGTTTGCCTTTTAAAGCTTGGGTGATTTCGTTCATTTTATCCACTTTTTCCTGAAAATTACCTTTTAGGGTTTTGCGGTATTCGTTTAGGTTTTCGACCATTTGATTGATGTCGTCCGGAATTATTTCTTCGAAAAATTCGCGTAATCTTTTGGCTGTAGTTGGGGATTTTCCGTTGGTAGAAATGGCGATTTTTACGTTTCCTTTGGTCACGATTCCACCCAAATAATAATCACATAAAGGCGGTGTATCGGCGATGTTGCAAATCAAATGTCGCTTTCTGCATAAATCGTACACTCGCTTGTTGACTTCCAAATTGTCGGTGCAAGCAATAACCAAATGTCGTTTTTTTAGCATTTTTTTCTTGAACTTGGATTGGGTCAATTTTACCGAAGGATGTTTTTCGACCAATGCTTCTAATTGGGGAAGAAACTTTGGTGCAACTACCTCAACATTGGCATTTGGGCTGGATTTGAGCATAAAGGACAATTTTTCTAAACCTACATTTCCTCCACCAACAATGAGTACATCGAGTTGGTGAAGTTTTAGAAAAATTGGGTATAGTTCATTCCTCTCCCCAGCCCTCTCCGAAGGAGAGTGAGACGAGTCTGGATTGTTGGAATGTGATTTTTTGTCCATTTTTATTACAAAAAATAAAGTTTTTATTAGCTTGAAACCATTAAGAGATTAAGATTCATTAAGGCTAAACTTAATTTTCTTAATCTCTTAATGGTTTAAAAAAATACTGATTTTTTAGTTTACTTAACAGAAAATTTACTTGTTCTATTCTCTTGCGCAAACTTTATTGGAAATAAATTCCTTGTAAAATCCTTTTAATTTATTGCGTTCTCTCACAACTTCACCAATGACGATTATGGCTGGGGAACTCAGATTGTTGTCTTTTACGACTTGTGAAATAGAATTTATCGTTCCAATTCCTATTTTTTCGTTCGGCATTGTTCCGTTTTGAATAATCGCAACTGGAGTTTCGCCTTTGGATTCGTTTTGGAATAATGCTACAATTTGTTCGAGTTTACTCATTCCCATCAAAATCACGACAGTTGCCGATGATTGTGCTGCGAGAGCCACATCTTTGGATAGTTTTCTATCTGAAGTTGTGCCTGTGATGACCCAAAAACTTTCGGAAACCCCTCTTTTTGTCAACGAAATTCCCTGATTTGCAGGAACGGCAATCGATGATGAAATTCCGGGAACAACTGATGTAGGAATCCCGAAACTTTCAATGTATTCGATTTCTTCGCTTCCGCGACCAAAAATAAATGGATCACCACCCTTTAATCGCACCACATTTCCGTAAGTCAGTGCATTGTCAACAATTAATTGATTGATTTGATCTTGCGAATATTCGTGACAGCCTTTTCTTTTTCCAACAAATATCTTAATGGATTTTTTGGGAGCATAGGTCAATATTTCTTCGTTTGCCAAAGCATCATACAAAACCACATTGGCATCAGCAAGCGCTTTTGCACCTTTAATGGTAAGCAAATCCGGATCGCCAGGACCAGCGCCTACTAAAGTTACTCTTGGTTTTACAATTTTATTCATTTGCTAAATCTTTGGCTCTGTATAATTCTATTGCTTCAAAAAATGCTGTTGCATCTTGAATATAACTTTTTGCAAACGCTTCTGAAGGTTCGTTTTGGCTAATTTGGTAAACCAAATCCCTGAAAGTCGATTTCAATTCGATTTTGTTTGTTGCTGTAAAAACAGTGTCGAATAAATCGATGATTCCTGCGTGATGATTTGTTTTTTCGTTTTCCGATAGCAATAAGGCTTTGGCACCATTTACAAAACCTGCATACGCCAAATAAATAGCATCTGCCCAATTTTTATCGTCGAAAGCTTCTTGAGCAAAAGTCATTTTGTCTTTGGCTTCGAATATCAATGTGGCAACTAAATCAATTACAACACCGGCGCATTCGCCTACACCAATCGCTTTTACATAATTATCGGCATTTCCCCAATCTACAAAATCGGCTTCGGTAAGATTCGTAATATCCGAAAGTGGTTTCAATAATTCGAAGAAATAAATTTCGCCTTTGGCATCGTAATAATTCAAAAAGGATTGTCCGTTTGCATTCGCTTCGAAATCATTCAAAATGGAACGCAAGGCATCTGGACCACGACGACTTGGGATTTTGATTACTTTATCGGCAAATCTACCTTGACCGTTTCCTAAATTTCCTCCGCCTAATAACACCTGAAGTGCCGGAGCAACTAATTTTCCTGAATTGATAGACATTCCCTGAAAACCAATTTCTGCCATATTGTGTTGCCCGCAAGCATTCATGCAACCACTGATTTTTATGGTAATGTCATTATTATTGTTGTATTGCGGATATTCGGCGGCCAAAACTCTTTCCAATTCTGTGGCAATTCCGGTGCTGCTCGCAATCCCAAGATTACACGTATCGGTTCCCGGACAAGCAGTAATATCTGCAGTTGAATTATATCCTAAGGCAACAAAATCTAACTTGGCTAATTCTTGGTAAAAAAAGACTAAATTGTCCTGTTTTATGTTACGAATAAGAATGTCTTGTCTCAATGAAAAACGCAACTCATTGGCG
>JAEMQE010000134.1 GCA_022758945.1 Lentimicrobium sp.
TGACTTGGCAGTAGCCTTGAATTGTGGTCAAATCAAAACCGGTTCTGCTTCACGTTCAGACCGTATGGCAAAATACAATCAATTGATTAGAATTGAGGAAGAACTAGGAAATACAGCTTATTTTCCTGGTAAAAATGCCTTCAAAATTAAATAAAATAGTGCAATTATAATGCAAATAGCCTTCCGCTGATGTGGAGGGCTATTTTTTTTGATTTTTTATTAATTATGTAACAAAAGTGACTTTCAATTAGCATAAATTTTCTTATTTTTGAAGAAATAAAATAATTTTACATTAGTTATGTCAAAAGTAGCAACATTAGAAATTGATGGCAAAAAATACGAGTTTCCAATATTTGTTGGAACGGAGAACGAAGTAGGTATTGACATCAATAAATTACGTGATTTGTCAGGAGCAATCACTTTAGATCCGGGATTCAAAAATTCAGGTGCCTGTACCAGCGAAATTACTTTTTTAGATGGTGAAGAAGGAATTTTGCGTTATAGAGGGTATTCCATTGAAGAATTAGCAGACAAAGCAAATTTTCTTGAAGTATGTTATTTGTTAATCTTTGGAGAATTACCTACTAAAGCACAATTGGGGGAATTTGAAACTCAAATTAGAAAACATACTCTGGTCAATGAGGAAATGAAAAGCATTATTGATGGCTTCCCAAAAACGGCTCACCCAATGGGGGTTTTGTCCGCCTTGACAAGTGCCTTGACTGCATTCAATCCCAAAGCCGTAAATCCGGATAACAAAAAAGAATTGTACGAAGCGGTATGTAAAACTTTGGGAAAATTCCTTGTTATTGCTACCTGGACGTATCGAAAAAGCATGGGCTATCCTTTGAATTATTACGATAATACTATTGGATACGTGGAAAACTTCATGCAATTAATGTTTAAATTGCCAACAGAGCCTTATAAGTCCAATCCTGTAATAGTGGAAGCATTGGATAAATTATTTATTCTTCACGCAGACCACGAACAAAACTGTTCTACCTCGACCGTAAGAATGGTTGGTTCTTCCCACGCTGGATTATTTGCTTCCGTTTCTTCAGGAGTTTCAGCCCTTTGGGGACCTCTTCACGGAGGAGCGAATCAGGCGGTGCTTGAAATGCTTGAAGAAATTCATGCCAATGGTGGTGATGCTGATAAATATATGGCGAAAGCCAAAGACAAAAACGATCCTTTCAGACTGATGGGTTTTGGACACAGAGTCTATAAAAATTTCGATCCAAGAGCTAAGATTATCAAAAAAGCGGCTGATGAGGTTTTAAAAACTTTAGGGGTTGAAGATCCCATTTTGGACATTGCCAAAAAGTTAGAGTCAGCAGCCCTGGCAGATGATTATTTTGTATCCAGAAAACTATATCCAAATGTCGATTTCTATTCCGGAATTATTTACCGTGCTTTAGGAATTCCAACCGATATGTTTACCGTAATGTTCGCCATAGGACGTTTGCCTGGATGGATTGCACAATGGAAAGAAATGCGAGAAAAGAAAGAACCTATCGGAAGACCAAGACAGATTTATACTGGCTATGGGCTGAGGGATTTTGTTCCTGCGGACAAACGTTAAAATAAATATAGAAAGCCTCGCAAAATGCGGGGCTTTTTTTATCTTTGGGCAAAAGACCAATCAACAACTTATGCTGGTATTAAACATAAAAAACGAAACTTCTAGACTGCGGGCCGTTGTGCTGGGTACTGCTTTAAGCAATGGACCAACACCATCAATTGAAGAAGCGTATGACCCTAAATCACTGGAACATATTCTGGCGGGAACCTATCCCAAGGAAAAAGATATGGTACGTGAAATGGAGGCTTTTAACCGGGTTTTTGAAAAATACGGGGTCACCGTTTTTCGCCCCGAAATTATAGAAAATTACAATCAGATCTTTGTGAGAGACATTGGTTTTGTGATTGAAGATATTTTTATTAAATCCAATATTTTACCGGACAGGGAACGAGAATTAGATGCTATTCAATATATTATTGACCAAATTAATCCGGAAAAAGTCGTTCGTCCGCCCGAAGAAGTACATATTGAAGGTGGCGATGTAATGTTGTGGAAGGATTACATTTTTATCGGAACCTACAAAGGCAGTGATTATAAAGATTATATTACCGCCAGAACAAACACCCAAGGGGTACAATACATCCGGGATTTATTTCCCAATAAGATAGTCAAGGAATTTGATTTGGTAAAATCAAAAATAGAAGCCCGTGACAATGCCTTACATTTAGATTGTTGCTTTCAGCCTGTGGGCGAAAATAAAGGCATCATTTACAAGAGAGGATTCCGCGAAGAAGCCGATTATTTGTTTTTAGTAAACCTTTTCGGAGCATCAAATCTCTTTCACATCACCAGAGAAGAAATGTATCACATGAATTCCAATATGTTTTCTATCGATACCAATGTTGTGGTTTCTGAAAAGAACTTCACCCGATTGAACAATTGGCTTCGAGCCAATGGTTTTATCGTAGAAGAAATTCCCTATGCCGAAATCGCCAAACAGGAAGGATTATTGAGATGTTCTACTTTGCCTTTGATTAGAGAAGCCCCCTAACCCCCAAAGTGGGAATTAGTGAAATTTAAAATTATTTTATCATTTTTTAAACAAATTATATGGACAATATAAATCAAATTCCCCCTTCGGGGGTTAGGGGGCTTCAAACAACAAATTCCATCCTGATGATTCGCCCCGTGGCGTTCCGAATGAACGAACAAACGGCTGTAAATAATTACTACCAAAAAGT
The DNA here is from genome assembly GCA_022758945.1 of Lentimicrobium sp. Lineage (GTDB taxonomy): Bacteria > Bacteroidota > Bacteroidia > Flavobacteriales > Flavobacteriaceae > Flavobacterium. The sequence goes on from JAEMQE010000134.1 coordinate 2,764, forward strand.
CCTGGACGGCTTGTCAAAGGAAACCGTGAATGCCAAAGCGCAACAAGAGTTTGATGCCTTGGTGCAAAAACTCCGCATGGTAGGGGTTAATGTGATTGTCGTCGATGACACCCTGACTCCGGACACACCAGACAGTATTTTTCCGAATAACTGGATTTCTTTTCACGAAAATGGGGATGTGGTTTTGTATCCCATGTTTGCCGAAAACCGACGAGAGGAACGCCGCGAAGACATTCTCGATATGCTCGAAGACCATGGTTTTATCATCAACGAAATCATGGATTATACTTCGGCTGAAGAAGACGGTTTCTATCTCGAAGGCACCGGAAGTTTGGTTTTGGACCGAGATAATGGCAAAGCCTATTGTGCTTTGTCACCAAGAGCCGACGAAGAACTGTTCATTGAATTCTGTGAAGATTTCGAATATTCTCCCGTAATCTTCGAAGCCTTTCAAACAGTAGATGGAGAGCGAAAACTGATTTATCATACCAATGTGATGATGTGTGTTGGCGAAACATTTGCCGTGATTTGCGCCGATTGCATCGATGATAAAAAGGAACGAAAAATGGTCTTGGACAGTCTGCGAGGTGATGAAAAAGAAATCATTCTGATTACAGAAGCCCAAGTCAATAATTTCGCCGGAAATATGCTGGAACTAAAAGGAGTTGACGACAGAAGATATCTGGTAATGAGCAGCTCAGCCCATCAGAGTCTGACTAAAAAGCAAATCGCCCAACTCGAAGAACACGTGACCATTCTGAGTTCCAGTCTCGATACCATCGAAGCCTGCGGAGGTGGAAGTGCCCGATGTATGATGGCGGAAATTTTCCTACCAAAAGAGGAATGATTTATTTTCCAATTAAGGGTTTGTTAGTCGCGTTCGTCATTTCTGTAGATGTTAGGTATAATTTTTTTCAAAAAAGCAATATGAAATGATGTAATAAAACGAAAATTCTTTTAGGCTGCCACCGCCCTTTGACTGTGGCAGCCGGGCACCCTCTTTTCGAAGATTCTGAAAAAATCCAACGCTGTTTGAGCGTAGCGAGTTCGTTGGATTTCAGAATTGAGAAAATAGAGGGTCGGCGAACAGTCTAGGGCTAGCGTTTTTTGTTTCTTTTTTGGGCAATGCAAAAAAGAAAAATAGCAATTAAAAGCACATTATTCTATCATAAGTAGAATTTCAATTAAAATTAAATGATGTTTTTTCTTATAATTGTATTCTGTTATTTAATAGTTATTCAACTAATTAATAAAAAGTCAAGGGTAATTTTTTCTGTAGTAAAACGGGACAAAAAATGTATTGAGAACCATTTTTACAATAATTTTCCTGTTCTCGAAACAATCCCACCTATTCCGATAGCCATCGGAAGCAGGACTGCTCGACCGAACGAAAAATTACCATCAAAAACGAATTGTCATCAACAGCTTACTAATCTTAATCTCTTA
>JAEMQE010000012.1 GCA_022758945.1 Lentimicrobium sp.
GATTAACGATTTTAGATTACTTCGTCCGTTCGACCTGCGGTCTCGGGTGCGGATTTTTAACTAAATATTTTTATTTTATCGAACCAATAATATCCGACTTGGTAATAATTTGATGGTGTCCGTTTTCTAAATCAACCAAGACCGCTTCGTTTTCTCTGGAAAACAATTTAGAAACTTCTTCGATTGTGGTTCCCAGTTTTACAATAGGATACGGTTTCCCCATAATTTCACGAATGGGTTTGTCAACGGAATTTTTGTCATTCACATAACTGCGAAACAAATCTGTTTCATCCACAGAACCTACAAATCCCGTGATATCTATAACCGGAATTTGCGAAATATTATGCTTGCGCATACGCTCAATAGCGTGTGAAACCAATTCTTCAGTACGAACTACAATTAATGGTCTGGCCAAATTATCTTTGATAATATCTTCGGCTTTTGTGATTTTTTCATCCAAAAAACCACGCTCCCGCATCCATTCGTCATTGTACATTTTTCCCACATAACGACTTCCTGAATCGTGAAACAACACCACAACTACATCTTCTGGCTTGAAATGTTCCTTGAGTTGCAACAAACCTTTTATAGCTGCGCCAGCTGAATTCCCAGCAAATATCCCTTCTTCAAGTGCAATTCTGCGAGTGTAAACTGCAGCGTCTTTGTCGGTTACTTTTGTAAATCCGTCAATTAAAGAAAAATCGACATTCTTTGGCAAAATGTCTTCTCCAATTCCTTCGGTGATATAAGAATAAATTTCGTTCTCGTCGAAAATTCCTGTTTCGTGGAATTTTTTAAACACAGAACCATACGTATCTATTCCCCAAATTTTGATGTTTGGATTTTGTTCTTTTAAATATTTTCCAACTCCAGAAATCGTTCCGCCAGTTCCTACACCAGAAACAAAATGAGTAATTTTTCCATCGGTTTGTTTCCAAATTTCGGGACCTGTTTGTTCGTAATGGGCGAGAGAATTCGATAAATTATCGTATTGGTTTACATACCAAGAATTGGGTGTTTCTGCCGCTAATCTTTTGGAAACCGAATAATACGAACGCGGATCAGTGGGCTCTACATCAGTAGGACAAACGACCACTTTTGCTCCCACGGCGCGAAGAATATCCATTTTTTCTTTGGATTGTTTGTCCGAAATCACGCAAATCAATTTGTATCCTTTGATGATGGCGACCAGTGCCAATCCCATTCCGGTGTTTCCTGAAGTCCCTTCAATTATGGTTCCGCCGGGTTTTAGACTTCCATCGGCTTCGGCATCTTCAATCATTTTTACGGCCATTCGGTCTTTTACAGAATTCCCGGGATTGAAAGTTTCTACTTTGGCAAGAACCAAAGCCGAAATTCCTGCAACAACCTTATTTAGTTTTACTAAAGGCGTTCCTCCAATGGTTCCTAATATATTTTCTGAATATTGCATTTTTTAAATTTTTAAGTTATTGGAAGAAATTCCAAACCAAACCAAAGCGAATTACAAAATCTCGGTACGGATTGTTGGGAGACGAATAAAAATTATATCCCGAAAAAGAAGAATTGAAATGTTCAGCAATGAAATAAATTCTGGTTCTTTGAATCTTAGCATTAAAGAAAAAATCTAAATTGGAGAAATTCCCTATTTCTTTCTTGTTTTGAACAAAAAATTCTCCAATTACCGGATTATATTCATTTGCATAATAGTTTGTAAAATAATTAAAAGTCACTCCGGTTTGAAAAAACAAGGCTTTATGAAACATCTCTTGCGAATAATAAAGCGTGTTTCTGGTGAGAAATTCGGGAACATTAAGAATAGTATCTGATTGATCTACTTTTTGATATAAAAGCGTGTTGGCTAATGCGAATTTTCCAAATCTGAATTCATTACTCGCTTTTACCGACAAATAATTGATGGTATTCGCATATTGTGCTGGAGCAATTATTTGTTGCTGTAACGCGATTTGGGCTGGTGTTGAAACATCGGCAAAATACAAATGATCGTTGAATCTGGAATATTGTACAGATGCTTCCACCCAAGGAGTTGTAGCATTGACGATAATAGAATTTATTTTTTCGTTCTTGAAATCATTCGACCAATTGTAATTTACGTAGCTGCTTTGATACAAATTATAGTTGTTATTAGGCAGTTTGTTCACGTTTTGGTATTCGAATGACAACTGCATTTCCTCATTCAGACTATATTGCAACTTGGCATCCAGATTAGACAAAGATTGATTTGTTACCGACCTTGAAATCAAAAATTTTCCGTTCCATTTATTTTTTTGATAGTCATATTGACCTCCTATGCTATTTATTCTTTGGCTTAATGAACTAGGAACTGTTTGATCATCCAGAATTAATATTTGATTGTAGTAATAATTGCTAAAGAAATCATCGGCAAAAAACTGAAACTTTCCTAAGGTGGTGTTTTCATATACAAGTCCCACTTTATTATAGGTTTTATTGTAATGCGTTTGGTCATTTATTCCGCTGGTTTTGTAGGAATCTCCAAATCTATAAACTTTTCCACTTTCTAAATTTGAAACAACTGTTGCCTGATTGTATTCGAAATATTTATTTTCGTAGTTAAACTGATGGGTTACATATAAATTATTGCTTCCCTTAACTGAATTGACTCTAAAAGAGTGATCTAAAAATATCCGTTTCCCTTTCAAAAATGATTTGGCATCCGTTAAATACACTTCTAATCTTTCTCTGTTTATAAAATCAGCATTACCACTTTCGAAGTCTTCAACGGTTGTAATTCCTCCATTTTCCTCATTCAAAATATCCTGGGATACAAAATGAAAATTGGCTAAATACCGTTGGTTTTTGGTGTTATAACTTGTCGTAAACCTGAAATTTCCCGTACTTGACATTTGATTAATATATTTTCCTTCAGAACGTAATCCTTTGTATGCCAAAGAAAAATTTAACCTTGGAGAAGTATTCACCGTAAAAAAGGCGTCTACATTCTGCCCTTGTTTCATTACCGTTTTAAAATAAAATTCAGTAACCGGTGTTGCCACAGAACAATATCGGATTTGGTTTGCTTCCAAGAAATTAAAATGTTTTGCCTTGAATCCAAATTCAGGATAAGGCGAAAAACTGTTTAAACTGTATTGCAAAGTATTATACGTTTGCCCTTCGTTCGGAAAAGGCATCAATCCAAAGGTGTCTTTGCGCAAATAATTATAGCTATATAGTTTTTTTATGGTTAACGAAGTGTCAATATAAGTGGTGTCTCTTTCCAAAGTAATTATGCGATACATATCTATCGTAGCAACCTTCGCTTTAGGCTTTTTTATGGAATCAGAGCTGTTGTATTTGCTATTAAAATCTATTTCATTAGTCTTTTTTTCTTGAGAAAACAGGAGTGTTGGCAATACTAAAAGATATAAGAAAAAGAGAATCCTCATTTGGAGCGGTATATAATTAGGCAATTATTCTGAAATTTTATTCAAGCAAAGGTAAATGAAAAAACATATAAATAAAAAAACGCTTTCATTTATGGGAATGTTTTGGCAAATAGAAATAAAACCAGAGCATTCGCTTTTAAAAAATAAAAAAAGTAGCCACGAATTTCACGAATGAACACGAATTTTGACATTCTTAAATTAGACAAATTTGTTTTAAATAAAAGAAAATTATTGTTAATTTGTTTTTGTTATTTATGAATTTGTGCTAATTCGTGACTCGAGACCAAAGGTCGAACTGGCGAAGCAAATTCGTGGCTGAAAAATTTTAAAAGCGAATGCCTTGAAATAAAACTCACTTTTTTGAAGAAAATTTTACAATATTTGTTGTTCCAATATAATTGATATGCTGCTTGCTAATTTTTCGAAATTTATCCTGGAAACCGGAACCGACGAAGCCGGCCGTGGCTGCCTTGCTGGTCCAGTAACAGCAGCGGCAGTGATTCTTAGCCCCCTAACCCCCGAAGGGGGAATCATTACTGATTCTGAAAATACACTTATTAAATTGCTTAACGATTCCAAACAACTTTCTGAAAAGGTTAGAGATAAATTGCGCCCAATAATTGAAGAAGTGGCGGTTTCGTTTGCCGTGACTCACTTACACCCGAATGAAATTGACGAAATCAATATTCTGAATGCTTCAATGAAAGGAATGCAAGAAAGCATTTTGAAATTAAACCTCAAACCCGAATTTATTATTGTGGATGGCAACCGTTTATTGAATGCAAAATTGGGTTTGAAAACTAC
>JAEMQE010000035.1 GCA_022758945.1 Lentimicrobium sp.
ATCTCTCTTAAATTTTACTTTTTTGTTTACGAAATCTGGAAAAATATTAAAATGTATTTTACTTTTATCTTTCATTTTCAAAAGACTTCAGATACAAAGCCTAATATTTTTGACTATTATCCCTACTTTATTTATCAAAAAAGGAACTTGGCTTTAGGCACGTGCCATTACTTTAAGTGCTTGGATGACATATCTCTTCACATTCAGTTATTATGTCGACAACCCAAACACCTAAATAATGCCGTCAAATAATGAAACTATGATGCTCATCGTAGGTATTATCAGTTTTGGAGCCAATGCCGTTTTAGTCAAGAAATACATGTAAACTAAAAAAAACAATTACAAGACGCCTAATAAAAAGAAGAATATTTATACGAATATTCTTTTTTTTACTAATTTAGCAAGACCATCCGCGTGTTTTTTTCAAAAACAATAAAATTAAATTCTGATGAATAAGAAAATCCTATATGTAATCATTTTTTGTTTTTCTGTTTCTAATTCATTTTCACAAATTGTCGTTTCAACATCTCTTGAGGAAGCTATTAATAAAGCATTAATCAAAAGTAGTTCTATCAAAAATAAAGAACTTGAAATCGAAAAATTACACCTGCAAGAAAAAGGAATTTGGAATAAATACATCCCCAGAATTGATGCCAATGCAGAATATTTGTATTTTGACAACAAACTTTCAATAAACATTCCCACATCTTCCTTAATTCCTATTCCTGGCGTTCCTGCTTTTGATGGTAAAACCTCTTTCGACAATTATGGCAACATATTTAATGCCGGAATTATAGCAAAAACCATCTTATTTACGGGTTTCCAAATAGAAAATGGTGCCAAAGCAATAAAAGAAAAAACCAAGGGAACCGAATATTTAAAAGAATCTGAAAAAGATGCTATTATCAAAGACGTGATTAACACTTTCGATCAATTATCACTGTTGACAGCCATCGAAAAACTGATAAACGACAGTAACATTCGATTAGAAACGGAAACAAAAAGGGTCACAAAAGCTATTGAACAAGGTTTAGCCATTCCTTACGACAGAGATAAAATAAAATTGGCAACTTTAGAATTAGATTCCAAAAAAATAGAATTAGAAGGCAAACGAAAATTAGTTTATAAAAAACTAACTTATTTAACAGGCTACAACAATACAGAAATAGACCAAGTAAACTATTTGTTGGTTCCCTACATTATAACTGATCAAAATCTAAGCACCGAAAATAAGCAAGAAATCAAAGCATTAGAATCTTTTAAATCGGCTTATGAATTTTTATTAAAAAAAGAAAAAGGAACCTATCTACCTACATTAGGAGCTTTTGGTGGCGTCACCTACTCTAGTTTATTCGACGCAAGAGCAACCACTCAAGTAATTCCCGGAATTAACCAAGCCCTATTTTTGGGATTAAATGACCTAACTTTAAGCAACAATTGGATCGTTGGTGCGGGAATGAAATGGGAACTTTTTGCAGGTTTTGAAAGAGAACACAAAATACACGAATCCAAAATTAATATTGAACAAGTCCAAAATCAAATTGACGACACCAAAGAAAAACTGGGTTTATTATTAGAAAATAACTATGTGAATTATACAGTTCTAAATCAAAAATTGGATATTACCGCTCAGCAAGATAAAGTAGCTTCCAACAATTTGAAATTAGCCGTAAAACAATATAAGGAAGGTTTGATCACGATTTCAGAACGATTAGAAGCCGAAAATGACTCCTTCAAAAGTGCTGTAAATAAAGTAAATACAATAATCGAACAACGATTAGCCGCCATAGAAACCATTATTGCAACAGGTGAATTATCCAAAAAATTAGACAAATAATATTTGTTTTTTTAGTAATTCAATACCATTTTATATAAAGTTAAACATCAAAACTATGAAAAAAACTATCCTAATACTGTCTGTTTTATTTTTACTTATCAGTTGCGGTAAATCCAAAAAAGAAACCATTTTACAAGGAAAAGTAGAAAATGAACAAATCGCCATTGTAAGTAAGATTCCCGGTAAAATTGTACAATTATTAGTTAAAGAAGGTGATTTTGTCAAAAAAGGAGACACTCTTGCCATCCTTGACATTCCCGAAGTGGACGCTAAAAAAAGCCAAGCCGAAGGTGCTGTTATCAGCGCAAAAGCACAATATTCTATGGCGGTAAAAGGAGCTACCGAAAATCAATTGAAACAATTGGAAGCAAAAAAAATGGGTTTAAAAGAGCAATATGAATTCGCCAAAAAATCAATCACCCGATTAAGCAATATGCTCAAAGATTCCTTGGTTTCGCAACAAACATTTGACGAAACTTTTGCCAAATACCAAGGAGCTCAAGCCCAATACAATGCCGTTTTAGCCGAAATTGATGAAGCAAGAAAAGGCGCCAGAATTGAGCAACAAACTATGGCTTTAGGACAGCAAGACAGAGCTTACGGTGCTTTGCAAGAAGTGGAAACTGCCAATAAAGAACGCTATGTTATTGCCCCACAAGATATGAGTATCGAAACCATCACACTCAATTTAGGCGAATTGGCTTTGCCGGGTTATACTTTATTTAATGGTTATATTAGTAACAGCACTTACTTTCGATTTACAATTCAAGAAAGCCAATTGGATAAATTTAAAAAAGGACAAGAAAGAATCGTTCACGTTTTCTATAACAAGAAAGAAATTAAAGGAATTGTCTCCACTATAAAACAGTTGGGTGCTTACGGAAATATTGCCACCGCATATCCTGATTTTGAAATGCAGGAAAGCCTATTCGAAATAAAAATTACTCCTTCAAACAGCGAAGAAGCAAAGGATTTAATCACAAAAGCAACCGTAACTTTAACGCTATAAATTATGAGACATTTCTCCACACTCCTCAACCGGGAATTCAAAATGTTTTGGCAAAACAAAGTGCTTCGATTACTTTTTATTGGAGCGCCTTTGCTTTACGGAATTTTATTAGGTTATGTTTATGGCAAAGGAAAAGTGACCGATTTACCCATAATTGTAGTCGATGAAGACCGTAGCGAAATGAGTTCAAAAGCCATACAGATGTTTGAGGACAACGAAGTGCTGAATATCGCCGATCTCCTTTATGACCAAAATAATCTTGCCCAAATTGCCATCGAAAAAGAAGCTACTTGCGTTGTGATTATTCCAAAAGGCTTCGAGAAAATGGTATTGACAAAAAAATATCCCGAAGTCGTCACTATCGTAAATGCTTCGAATGTTTTAACGGCCAATTATGCCTCTTCTGCCCTGCAAGTATGCTTAGGCACATTAAAAGTAGGCGTTCAAATGGAAACTTTGCGCAAACAAGGAACACCCGAAAACCTGATTGCGTCACAATATGAACCCTTCAAAACAACCTTCATCAAAAAATACAACCGAAGCACCAACTATATGTATTTCCTATGGCCAGGAGTTTTGGCAGCCGTTTTACAACAAGTTTTACTATTGGGATTAGCACTTTCTTTTGCTTCAGAATTCGAACACGGTACATTCAAAAAATTAGTTCAAAAATGCCCCTCATTATTCAAATTGATAGCTGTCAAAATCATTCCCTATCTGATAATGAGTTTTGGACTTTGGATCATGTATTGGCTCTTTACACTCTGGTTTAGAATTCCATTGTACGACAATCTTTTTCCACTGACGATTATCGCTGGAATATTTATAGTGGTAGTTAGTTTTATGGGGATTTTGGTCAGTATTGTGGTACCTTCTCAACTAAAAGCAACCGAAATACTGATGGTTGTTGCAACACCAAGCTTCATTTTAAGCGGTTTTACTTGGCCTCTAAGCCAAATGCCTGTTTGGGTTCAGGGAGTTGCTAATGTGATTCCATTAACCCATTTCTTGAAAGCCTTTCGAATTTTAATCATCGAAGACGGAACCTTTTCACAAACATATGGAGTCATTTCCAACTTGCTAATTATTGGCTCCATTTGCGCCATCCTCTCTTATATTGCTTTGTATTTCAAAAGAAAAAGCGTTTTAAAAGAAGCCTAAATCCAATAAAAAAGTCCGATACTTTATCCTTAAGCATCGGACTTTTTAAATAGAATCTAAAGAAATTATTTCTCGATTTCTCTCAAATGTTCCATTTTTTTATGTGCCAAGAAACCGGCAATATCTTCAAAATGTTCTTTGACTCGTTTGTGTCCAA
>JAEMQE010000213.1 GCA_022758945.1 Lentimicrobium sp.
GATTTACATCCAAAAAAGCCAAAAAATTATCATCCTCGGCTATTTTGTAGCAAGGAATTTCTCCTTTTATGATTTTTGTAAAAATACTTGACATTGTTTGAAAGGTTATTTGTTTATTTGGTTAATCACGAGAAATTTCTAGAATTTCAAATTTCAAAACACCGTTTGGTACTGTAATTTCGGCAACTTCGCCTACTTTTTTTCCTAGCAAACCTCTTCCAATTGGTGAAGTTACTGAGATTTTTCCGGTTTTTAAATCGGCTTCACTTTCGGCTACAAGCGTGTATTTCATTTCCATTCCATTGGATTGATTCTTTATTTTCACATTTGATAAAACCAATACTTTAGTAAGGTCTAAAGTGGTTTCGTCAATCAATCTTGCGTTAGAATGTACGTCTTCCAGTTTGGCAATTCTCATTTCCAACATTCCTTGTGCTTCTTTGGCAGCATCATATTCGGCATTCTCGGACAAATCGCCTTTATCTCTTGCTTCTGCTATATCTTGAGACGCTTTTGGACGCATCACACTTTTTAAATAGTCTAATTCTTCTCTTAATTTTTTTAATCCTTCGGCGGTGTAATAAGATACTTTAGTCATAACTTCCTCATTTATATAAAATACAAAAAATCCCATCAGGACGGGATTTCTTTTCACAAAGATACTATTATTTTTATTTAATCTATAAATATACGTTAAACATATCTATTTCAAAGTTAAATAAATTAAATTTGTCTTACTAATTTCGCTTAATTTATTTGAATAATGAAAAAATATTTTCTTTTGTTGATTGCCTTTCCAATGCTTTTTGGGTGCAGCACCAATAATCCTAATAACAATAATCCTAATTTACCAAATTACTCTGTTAACTTAGATATTAATATGAATTTGCCTGCTTATTCAAGTCTATTATATGTAAGTAATGCTGTTTATATTTCCGGTCAAGGAGTTCGCGGAATAATAGTTTTCAATTCCGGAAGTGGTTACAATGCTTTTGATGCGGCTTGTCCCAACCAGGCTTTGAGTTCCTGTTCTACAATGACTATTAAGGGAATTAATAGTCTTTGCGCTTGTGACAATGCGGAATATAGTTTGTTTTCAGGTCAATGCGCCGGGAAACAATATCCTTTAAAACAATACCGAGTTGAAGTCAACGGAAATTTGATTCATGTTTATAATTAGCAAAAAAAATCCTGATAGTCAAACCATCAGGATTTTATGAAATAGAACTAAAAGTAATCTAAAACTTCAACGTCAATCCTGCCAAGAAATTGATTCCTGCCTGAGGATAATAATAAGGATAAACATCCCACATATAACCGTTTGAAACGTATTTTTTGTCTAAAATATTGTTGACCAATCCCGTAATGATAATTGATTTGAACACCGATTTTGTTTTGATTTCATAACCAACATTTAAATCATTCACAAAATAACTCGCCAATTTTGCGTCGTGAGATTCGATATTGTTCATATATTGTTCTCCAACATATTTTTGCAAAAGTGAAATTTGCAACCCTTCAATTGGTTTGTAAACGAAAATATTTCCTGCAACAATCGATGGTGAATAAGCAATAGTTGTAGTTCCATAATTTTCTCCTTCTACAGCTAAATCAATGTTTTTATTGCTGCTCAAAGTGAAATTAGGTCTGATAAAAAACTTCTCAGACACTGCAATTGTGGCGTCAACTTCTAATCCTAAACGGTAACTTTTTTCGCTGTTGGAACGAATTGGATTTCCAACATCGTCTAAGTTTCCGGTTAAAATAAGTTGGTCTTTGTATGCCATATAATAAATATTCGAATTGAATTTTACTTTATCTGCAGCAAATCTCCACCCCAATTCATAGTCATTTAGCTTTTCAGGTTTCACGTTTCCTGTTTCATAATCGGTTCTATTCGGTTCGCGATTGGCTCTGGCATACGAAAAATACAAAGTGCTTTTTTGGTTAATCGTATAATTCAAACCTGCTTTTGGATTGAAAAAATTGAAAGTGTCATTTACCAATCCTGTTTCCGGACTATCCACTTTGTAATGCACATTTCGAAGTTGCAAATCTCCAAACAAACTTATTTTTGGACTGATTTGGTAATTGGCTTTCGCAAAAATATTCCCGTCAGTTTTTGTCGCAAAATTGTCATAATAATGGTCGCCCAGTTCACTTTGGGATGCAAAACGCGCCCAAATTACTTTTCCAAAATGAGCTCCTTCGTATTTATTATACCCTCCACCAAGAATCACATCCAATTTCTCAGTTTTGTAATTTGCTGAAAATGTAGATCCATAGAAATCATTATCCAACCATTTTTGGCGAATCAAATCAGTAGAAGTCAGTCCTGAAACCGGAAGCATTCCATAATCAGAAAAAGCCTGATCTTCTTGGTATTCTTCATAATATCCTTTGCCTTTTGTGTAATGAAAAGCCAAATTAGTATTCCAGTTTTTAGACACTTTCTCGTTCCAATGCAATTGATAGTTATCTTGCTGATAATTATCGGTTTGATTATTATAAAACTTTGTTTCTCCGTTTAAATCCGTGTACATTCCTGCAAAATTGTAAGTTCTGTCAGTTGCCAATGTTTCGGAATCTATACCATACCAAGATTGATACGTTTTTTCATTTCCTCCAAAAGCCAATGCTTTAATTAAAGTAGTTTTACCAACATAAGTTCCCTGAAGAAAATAAGATTTCATATCAGAGCTCGCTCTGTCAACATAACCGTCAGATTTTAAAGTGGACAAACGACCGGCAATTTCAAAATGGTCATTCATCAAACCGGTGCTGAATTTTACGGTGTTTTTTTGAGTATTAAAACTCCCATAAGAACTAGAAACTTCGCCTTTGCTCACTTTAGAATAATTGTCTGTCAACATATTTAGGCTTGCTCCAAAAGCACCTGCACCATTGGTAGAAGTTCCTACACCACGTTGCAATTGAAGACTTTCTAAAGAAGAAGCAAAATCAGGCATATCGACAAAATAGGTTCCACTGCTTTCTGAATCATTGTACGGAATTCCGTTAATGGTAACATTTACCCGAGTTCCATCACTTCCGCGAACGCGAATTCCGGTATAACCCACTCCGTTTCCAGCATCGGAAGTAGTGACAACTGAAGGTAAATAGTTCATCAAAATTGGAATATCTTGTCCCAAATTTCGGAACTTAATTTCCTTTTTGTCTAAATTACTGAAACTAACCGGTGTTTTTGAGGTGACACGAACTGCTGAAACCAAAACTTCATCAAGTTGGTTGACTTTGGTTGTGTCTTGTTGTTTTTCTTGTGAAAAAGAGAGAAAAGAGGCAAGAAAAAAGAGAATAGAAAATAGACGAATTGATAATAGATTAGAAGATTTCGTCTTTGTACTTTGTAAATAAAATAAAGTGTTCATCCGTAAAAAGTTTTACGAATAAAAGGGGGAATTATTCTTTTGTTAAATTAAAAAATGATTTTTTCTGAATTTCCGGATGACGTGCACTTCATCTTTAATTCTATTTTCCCTTAACAGCATTACCTGTTCAGGTTCGATGGGTATAATCTCAGCTCGTTATTTAGAGCACCCCTTTGAGACGGGCAAATATAGTTTTTTTTGTTTAAAGTCTAAAGATTTTTAAAAATTAAAAATCAAGTTTTCTTCTGGATTTCTTAATTTCAGATAAATTCTTTTTGTCTTTGATGCGTTTTCGAATAACTGACTTCGGAATTTTTGTGGCTTTCCTGATTTTCGGAACCAAAAGTCCAGCAGTAATTATATCAAGAAAACGCTTGGTAACAATCGCTTTATTTTTGAGTTGGCTTCTGTCTTCATCACAATTCAAAATTAAAACTAAATCTGATGTCAATCTGGAGGACAGTTTCGTTTCCAGACGCACTTTTTCTTCGTCAGATAATGCTTGCGAATTTTTCAAATCAAAAGACAAAACCACTTTCGAGGAAACTTTGTTTACGTTTTGACCACCAGCGCCACTGCTGCGGACAGCTTTGAACTGTAATTCGGATATAATTTTTTCGGGTTCCAAAGTTATTGTGGTTGATGTGCTGGTTTTAATAAATCATTCACCGTTTTCACTGGATTGAAGGTGATTAATGGCACTTCAACAAAGACTGTTATCCAATTTGCCATTGCTCCATTCCATAAACCTGGCAATTCATAACCTTTT
>JAEMQE010000142.1 GCA_022758945.1 Lentimicrobium sp.
AACACAAATTCTGCTGGACCTATCAAGAAAACATTAGTAAACTTCCCCTCGTTTTTATCAAACGAAACTTCTAATTTTCCGCCTTCCACATTCAATTTTATTGAGGTTGAATTAGTTTTCCCAATTGCATTCATCGCAATGGCTGCTGCGGTTGCGCCAGTTCCGCAAGAAAGAGTTTCGTCTTCCACGCCTCTTTCATAAGTGCGAAGCGAGAAAGTATTCGTGTCAATTTGTTTAACAAAATTAACGTTACTTCCTGCTTTTCCGTATAATTCTCCGTATCTAATTTTCGCTCCGTTTTCTTTTATATTATAGTTTTCCAAATCTTCTACCAATTGGACGTGATGTGGTGAACCTGTATTTAGAAACACATAATCAGATGTGATTTTTACATTAGGAACATCAATCATTTGCAAGGAAACTTGCCCGTTTTCTGTAATTGTGGCTTGATGTAAACCATCTGTAGCAATGAAAGTGCAACTGTCGCTAATCACGGACAGTTTTTTGGCGAAAGCCACTAAACAACGACCGCCATTGCCACACATTGAGCTTTGGTTTCCATCAGAATTGTAATAGACCATTCTGAAATCAGTTTCAGAATCATTTTCCAATAAAATCAGTCCGTCACCGCCAATTCCGAAACGTCTGTCGCACAAATGAGCAATGAGTTGAACGTTTTCCTTTGGAAAAAAATCCGACCGATTGTCAATCATCACAAAATCGTTTCCCGTTCCTTGGTATTTATAAAATTCTATTTGCATTGTAGCATCATATTAAGAGTTACAAAAGTACAAATATTGCAATAAACATTAAGTAAATTTCTGCCACAAAGACGCAAAGACACAAAGACACAAAGTTCTAATTAAAAGAGTGCTCTATTAAGTCACAAATTCATCGAAATTATTTAAGCTTTTGTAACTTCTTTTTCTTCGTGACTTCGTGGCAAAAAATACGAAATATTAATGATACGTTAAAGAGTGTTAAACGAGCGTTAAACTGTTTTTTTGAAATATCAAAATTCATAATTTTACGTTGTAATTTCTTAAATAACTATAAAACTATGAAACGATTTTCAAGCCTATTACTAGTGTCATTGTTAAGTGGAGCCGTAACTCTTGGCTCCTACAAATTGTTATTTGACGACAATGGCTATTTTTCGAAAAACAAAAACTCCGTTGTAACTTTAGCTCCGAATTCCTATGGAAGACAAGTGGGATTATCTTCAGAAACTCTTGATTTTACTGAAGCTGCCGAAAAAACCATTCACACGGTGGTTCACGTAAAAAACGTATCGCGAAAAAGCATATCCAATCCTATTTTAGAATATTTCTACGGTTACAAAGGAGACCAATTACAAGAACAAGTGGGAACAGGCTCAGGCGTAATTATTTCTGAAGATGGTTATATCGTGACCAATAATCACGTAATAAAAGATGCTTCGGAAATTGAAATCACATTGAACAACAAGAAATCCTATACTGCAAAGCTTATTGGAACCGACTCAAAAATGGATATTGCCTTGTTGAAAATCGATGCGGATGAGAAATTGCCTTATACTGCTTTCGCGAATTCTGATTCGGTGAAAATTGGCGAATGGGTTTTGGCTGTTGGAAATCCATACAACTTAACATCGACCGTGACTGCGGGAATAATTTCGGCGAAAGCCAGAAACTTGGACACCAGCGGAATTCAATCTTTCATTCAAACTGATGCAGCCGTAAATCCAGGAAATAGTGGTGGCGCATTAGTAAATACTAGGGGAGAATTAATCGGAATTAACACGATGATTTCTTCACCAACAGGAAGTTATGCCGGATATTCATTTGCAATTCCGTCAAATCTTGCCCGAAAAATAATTGAGGACTTAATGGAATTTGGCAATGTTCAAAGAGGAATTCTAGGCGTTGAAGGTGGCGAATTGAATGCTTTGGCTTCAAAAGAATTGGGCGTTCCGGAAACACAGGGTTTTTACATTAATAAAGTACAAAAAAATTCCGGTGCCGAAAAAGGAGGATTAGAAAAAGGCGATATTATCATAAAATTGGACGACCAAAATATTGCCACTTATGCCGATCTATCAGGCTATATCAATACTAAAAGACCGAACGACAAAGTACAAGTCACTTTTATCCGCGACGGAAAAAACAAAGTCCTTCCGGTAATTTTAAGCAAAAAAGAGTTTTCTAGCACTGAATTCAAAGGAATGGAATTAGAAAATATTGATGCAAATGACAAAAGTAAATTTCATATTGATTACGGCGTAAAAATCATATCGATAACCAATGAAAATTTGAAACAGTATGAAGACCAACTCAAGGGAAATATCATTCTTAGCATTGATAATGTAAAAGTAAAAGATATAGAAACCGTTTCTAAACTTTTGAATAATAAAGGCGAAAACCAAAGCATTCAAATGGAAATGATAAATAATAAGGGGGAAATAATTAGGATTATCATCTAATAGTTATAATTCAAAAAGATGAAGCCATTTTGCAACAGCAAAGTGGCTTTTTTTTATTTTAAAAATAGTTACGAAATCGTTTTCGTAAAACATTATTAAGTCATACTTTTGCAAAAAATTTCAAAAACATTACTCTATATTTTTACCTATTTTCAATATGAAAAATACAATTTTATACGAAAAAGAAGTTTTATTTCAAACCGACAGACGAAAAGCCGGAGTAGAATTCATCAAAATCATAAGCGATTTATGGTATGACAAATCCATCGAAATGGTTCTGTTTAGGAATCAATTGATTGATAGAAATGTAAGCGAAATTATCAACTTACACGAATATGCCGGAGAATTTGTGGGCAAGCCAATTTCAATTTTTGATTCGGTTGAAATTGCAAAAGCAATTCTAACCATGGATTTACCTCCTTCTAAACTAGATATTGGAAAACTAACCTACGAATTTCAACTCGAAAACAGCAACTATAAAAAAACCACCCAATTTGTTATTGACAAATTAAAAGATGCCAAAAACTCAGAGGAAATTCAACCCAAAGATGTGGTTCTTTATGGTTTTGGAAGAATTGGACGTTTGCTCGCCAGAGAATTAATGTCAAAAACTGGCAAAGGCGATCAGTTGCGGTTGAGAGCGATTGTTACTCGTGACAAAAACGACGCTGTTTCATTAGAGAAAAGGGCTTCACTTTTGCGTTATGATTCTGTCCACGGCGATTTCATGGGTTCAGTAGTTGCTGATGCTGAAAACAATGCTTTGATTATAAATGGAACAACCGTTCATGTTATCACGGCAAACAGTCCGGAAGAAATTGATTATACAAAATACGACATCGAGAATGCATTAGTGATAGACAACACGGGTGCTTTCACAACCCAAGAAGCTTTATCCAGACATTTGACCTCAAAAGGAACCCAAAAAATATTGCTTACTGCCCCCGGAAAAGGGGTTCCCAATATTGTTTATGGCGTAAACCAAAACGAATACAATCCGGATGAAGTCAATATCTTTTCGGCGGCATCGTGTACGACCAATGCGATAACACCTATTTTAAAAGTAGTCGAAGACACTTTGGGCGTTGTAAAAGGACATTTGGAAACCATTCACGCTTATACCAATGACCAGAATTTGGTCGATAATATGCACAAAAAATACCGTCGCGGAAGAGCTGCCGCCCTGAATATGGTAATTACCGAAACTGGTGCAGCTACTGCAGTTGCCAAAGCTTTGCCTTCGCTGGAAGGTAAATTGACATCCAATGCCATTCGGGTGCCGGTTCCTAATGGCTCCTTGGTAGTTTTAAATCTTGAAGTGGCAAAACAAACTTCGATTGCCGAAGTAAATTCGATTATGAAAAAATATGCTTTGGAAGGAGAACTAGTAGAGCAAATCAAATATTCCTTGAATAACGAGTTGGTCTCTTCGGATATCATTGGGACTTCGGCACCGGCGATTTACGACAGCAACGCTACAATTGTATCAAAAGACGGAAAGAATATTGTGCTGTATATTTGGTATGACAACGAATATGGATACAGCCACCAAGTGATTCGGTTAGCAAAATATATTGCCAAAGTAAGACGTTTTACTTATTACTAGATTTCAGATGGCAGATAGCAGGTAGCAGAATAAAAAAAATCAGATTTCAGACTAGAGGTTTAACCTTCTTAATCTGAAATCTGAAATC
>JAEMQE010000212.1 GCA_022758945.1 Lentimicrobium sp.
AAGAAGTGGTAGTGCAGGTAGGGTATGGTTCTGTAAAGAAGAAAGATGCTACTGGATCAGTTGCTTTGGTAACTGCAAAAGATTTTAATAAAGGACCTATTACTAATACCGAAAACTTAATTAATGGTAGAGTTGCTGGTGTTGTTGTAACTCAAGGAGGTCGTCCTGGAGATGGAGCAGCCATTAGAATTAGAGGAGGAGCTTCTCTATATGCCTCTAATGACCCTTTAATTGTAATTGATGGTCTACCGGTTGATAAAGGACTTTCATCTGTAAACCCAAATGACATCGAATCTTTTTCTATTTTGAAAGATGCCTCTGCAACGGCTATTTATGGATCTCGAGGTTCTAATGGGGTTATTTTAATTAAAACTAAAAAAGGGACAAAGAAAGACGAAATTCAATTTTCTTTAAATTCATTTACTACTTTAAATGCACTAGTTAAAAAAGTGGATGTTTACAATGCAGATGAATTTAAAACAATAGTTGGCACTTATGTACCAGATCGTGTAGGTCTTTTGGGAAAAAGTAATACAGATTGGCAAGGCGAAATTTTTAAAGATGGAGTTACTTCTGATAACAGCTTTTCAGCAAGAGGCAATTTATTTAAAATGGTGCCTACAAGATTATCTGTAGGTTACACAAAAGTGGATGGTGTTTTGATGACTTCTCAATTTGACAGAAGAACGGTAGGCGTGTCTATGACTCCTTCCTTTTTTACTGATCATTTAAAATTTGAAATTAATGCAAATTATGCATACGAAAAAAACAGATATGCTGATGAAGGAGCTATAGGAGCAGCAATTGCTTCTGACCCTACACAGTCTGTTTATGATCCTACTTCTCCTTTTGGTGGCTACCGTGAATGGTATACTCCAGCGGGAAGTGTATATTCTGTTTTTGGAGCAACAAACCCAGTAGCTTTGTTGAAACAAAAAAATAATAGAGATGGGAATGAAAGAATTTATGGTAATGTTCAAATGGAATATAAATTTCATTTTTTAGAAGACTTAAAAGCTGTTGTTAATGTTGGACTTGATCAAAACAAAAAAGATGGCACTGCTATAACCGCCACAGATGCTAGAAGTGGAATGTATAATGGTGGTTTATTAGGAGGTTATACTACATATTGGGAAAATTCTGAAAACAAACTTTTTGATGGTTATTTTAATTACAATAAGCTTTTCGGCAAGGTTAAAGTTGATTTTACAGCTGGTTATTCTTATCAAAATTTTGAAAACGAAAAGTACAACTCTGGAAATACTTTAGAACCTACTCCAAAAGTAGATCTTGCAACAAGTCCAAGTGTGAATTTACAAGCTTTTTATGGTAGATTAAACCTTGATTTATACGATAGATATTTAGTAACCTTGAATTACAGGCGAGATGGGACTTCAAGATTTTCTGAAGAAAACAGATGGGGAAATTTCCCAGGAGTTGCAGTAGCTTGGAAAGTGGCAAACGAGTCTTTTCTTAAAGATTCTAAAACCATTAGTGATTTGAAATTGAGATTAGGTTGGGGTGTAACTGGACAACAAGCTATACCAGCAGCTTATGATTATTTTAAAAGATATAATTTAAGTTCTCCAACTGCTGGCGCTTTGTATCCATTTGGGGATACTTATTATTCGTTAGGAAAACCTGAAGGATATAATGAAACATTGAAATGGGAAGAAACCACTACTTATAACTTAGGGATTGACTATGGGTTTTTTAACAATAGATTAACTGGGTCATTAGATGTCTACAACAAAGTTACCAAAGATTTATTTGCTGATGTGACTGAAGGAGCCCTGCAAAATTTTAGAACTAAAGGTCCAGCCAATATAGGTGAATTAACAAGTAAAGGAGTTGAATTTGGTGTGAATTATAAAGCAATTCAAACAGACAATTCTAATTTAGGAATTAATTTCAATATGGCTTACAACAAACAAGAAATAACTAGTTTAGATGGCAATTCATATACAGATATTGGTGGTGTAGGTCTTGATGTTTATACTCAAACCTTTCAGGTTGGTTTAGCACCTAATACATTTTGGGTTTACAATCAGGTTTATGGAGCAGATGGACGTCCTATTGATGGAGTTTATGTTGATACCAATGGTGACGGAGCTGTTAATTCTTCTGACAAATATGCTTACAAAAAACCTAATGCTGATTTAACTTTTGGTTTTATGACGAATTATAATTACAAAAAATGGGATTTTTCTATGGCTTGGAGAGCAAGTGAAGGAAATTATATTTTTGACAACGTAAGTGCTAGTAGAGCATTTTTATCTCAAGGAATTAAAGATAATAATGTTAATGCGATTAATAATTCCCCTTCGGATTTTAGTAACACGCTTTTCAGTCAAAAAAGACAAGAATCAGATTATTACATACAAAATGGTTCTTGGATTAAATGGGATAACGTAACGATTGGATATTCCTTTGAAAATCCGTTAGGAATAAAATCAAAAACATCAAGCCTTAGACTTTATACAGGTATTCAAAACGTATTAGTTATTACTAAATATAAAGGGATGGATCCTGAGATTTTTGGCGGAAATGACAGTTCAATATACCCTCGAGCAAGAATGTATATGTGCGGTCTAAACTTTAATTTTTAATTTAAAATATCATGAAAAAAATAAAATTAAGTCATATTAGTTTATTTGTAATTTTGGGAATAATATCATTATTTGCATCATGCACAAATGATTTAAATGTTTTCCCAAAAGACGATAACGAGTTTACATCCGAAAAGTTTTATGCTGATCCACTTTCATACAAAGAATTTTTGGCAAAAATTTATGGAGGTTTTGCCGTAACAGGACAAGCTGGCCCTGCTGGAGCTCCAGATATTCAAGGAATTGATGAAGGATTTGGACAATATTTAAGAGGGTATTGGCAACTTCAAGAGCTTTGTACTGACGAAGCAATGGTAGCTTGGGGTGACCCTACATTGCCAGATCTAAATACTCAGTCTTGGAATGCTGACAATCAATTTACTAGAGCTTTTTATTCAAGGGCCTCTTATCAAATTGGTTTGGCAAATGAGTATTTAAGAGAA
Source organism: Lentimicrobium sp. (assembly GCA_022758945.1). Classification (GTDB taxonomy): domain Bacteria; phylum Bacteroidota; class Bacteroidia; order Flavobacteriales; family Flavobacteriaceae; genus Flavobacterium. The sequence goes on from JAEMQE010000212.1 coordinate 3,053, forward strand.
ACTACAGATGCAAAACTAGATTCAAGAGCTGTAAGCGCTGATTTGAAAGCAGAGGTAAAAGTTTTTAGAGCAGAAGTACGATTTTTAAGAGCGATGTCCTATTATCACGCAATTGATTTGTTTGGTAAAGTCGCTTTTGCAACTGAAGAAGATAAAGTAGGGGTGAAACCACAAGAAAAAGATAGAATATTTGTTTTTAACTTTATAGTTGAAGAATTGAAAGCAATTATCCCTGTTATGAAAGCCGCTAATACTAATGAATATGGAAGAGCAGATCAAAGAGCTGCCAAAATGCTATTAGCTAAATTGTATCTGAATTCTATTGTATATACTGGAATAAATAGAGATACTGATGCACTTGCATCAATCAATGAAGTAATTGCATCTTCAGTTCCTATTGATACAACTATTCCTTACAGTAATTTATTTATGGCAGATAATGACAGGGCGTCTCTTCATAATGAAATTATATTTGCAGTTAGAAGCGATGGTACAAGAACAACAAGTTGGGGAGCAACTACTTACCTAGTTCATGCCCCTACTGGAAATTGGTTTGCTGAAACAGGAGTTGATGGTGGATGGTTTGGATTGGTAGGAAGACCAGAATTTGCAGCCAAATTTTCAGATTTAACTGGTGGAGCAGATAAGAGAGCTATCTTTTTTCAAGATACTCCTATAAGCATTCCAACAGCATCAGACTTTTTTGCCAAAGGTGGATTGAAAGTGAAGAAGTGGAAAAACATTACTTCAACTGGAGTTAGAGGTAGCAATGCTTCTATGCCAGATACTGATTTTCCTATGTTTAGATTAGCAGACACCTATTTGATGTATGCTGAATTAGCTGCAAAAGGATTAGGGTCTAGAGCTACAGCTGTTGGATATGTTAATATTTTAAGAACACGAGCACAAGCTGCCCAAATAACGGATGCTGATTTGACATTACAATTTGTTTTAGATGAAAGATCAAGAGAACTTTATTGGGAAGGACATAGAAGACAAGATTTAATTCGTTTTGGCAAATACTCTGGAAGTTCTTATTTGTGGCAATGGAAAGGTGGAGTTCAAGCTGGAATATCGATTGACGACAAATATAAATTAT
>JAEMQE010000159.1 GCA_022758945.1 Lentimicrobium sp.
TTTTTATTCTTTTGACATTTTTGAAAAATCCCCGTAAATGCTTTCATCTGCAATTTTTCCGTCTTTGTTAAATAGGTCAAACTGTACAAAACTTATAGATATAACTTCACCGGTTTTTTTCGATTTTCCAGACCATTTCCACCATGATTGTACATATTTTTGATCTTGATCTTTATAATGTAAATAATCAGGATAGCCAACAGTTGTTTGCTTAACGTCAGTATAATAATCAAAATCAGTAGCCCACATTTTAAAAGCGTCTTCTATTTTAATTCTTTTTGTCATACCTGAAACCCAAAATGTAGCTGTATCAGCGAAGATTTTTCTATTGGTTGCATCATCTTTTTCCAGATATGCTTTAGCAGATTTGTTTACAACATCTATATATGGATGTTTGATGTAAATTGTACCATTTTTTTCTTCTTTTTGACTAAAAGCAGCTATCCCAAAAAGGAACAAACAGCTAGTTAAAATAATTTTTTTCGCGATTGTGTTTTTTAAGTTTTTCATGATTGTATTGGTTTAGTTGTTAATAAAATAATTGTATTGAAGAAATGAATTTTTAACGTACTTTTTTCACCAGCGTGGCCATATATTTATATTTCAAGTCTCTGGTAGCCATACCCTCCTGAATTTTTTTAATTTCTGCTTCAGATAAAGAAGGAGAAACAGTTGTGCCGCCATTAAATAGTTGATTATAATCTTTGTACATATCCGTTGTTATATGTGTTGCATTAACATCACTTCCTACCGGCAACATATACCGCATCAAACCCCAATTTCCACGGGTTCCTGCTTCAACTTCCTTTTGCGCTATTGGCCGAAATGTTTCTGTTTCAAATTTTTCGTATTTTTCAAAATTTTCATCAGATACTTTCATGAAATTTATACCTGCTATTGTGCCCATTGGCATCTGAAAGTTGTCTTTGGTAGTTGCTATCTGTTCCAGATAAATGCGTACAGCCAAGTCTCTAGATTTTGCAGTATTGTTTATTTTTTTATTAAGTTCTTCATCGGACATCTTTGGATAAGCTGCTTTTAGTGCTGCTTCAAAATTTCCCGCACCACTCATCATTTTAACTGGATTATTATACAGAGTTACGGTTAAGTATTGAAATCCCTGATTTTCGCCACCAGGCTGGAGACTCCATAAATCCCATCCTAAAATATCGCCGTTTTTTGTTCTTTGTTCTTGAATTTTTTCCCAAAACGTTTCTGTATCCCAATAGGCTTGTTCTTGCTCATTGTCAACTTTCATAAATTCGAATACTAAATACAGTTTTTCCTGCGCAATAGCAGCATTACCAAACAATAGTATTGCGATAAGCAATAGTAATTTTTTCATAATTAATTTATTTAAATTAGCAGAATAATTATTTATTCTTCCTCTAAAGAATAGATAATCAGCTAGAAACAAAAGTGGGTTAGGACGAAACGGTTAAAAAAATGTCCGAAGAGTAGATTTTATTTATCGGAGTAAAAAAATGAGGAATGAATGAAGGGAGATGAGGAAAGTAAAATTGATTATGCAGATTTATTTAATTTAAAATCAAAAATTACTGTGGTGCCATTTTGTATTATTTCTTTCATTGTGCCATTTAATTGTTGGGTAAGCAAGGAAATTAATTGTCCTCCAAAGCCTGTACCTTGTGTAATATCTGATTTCCCAATACCATTATCGGCAACTTCCAGATGAAGATTATTGTTGTTTTGTTTTTCTAGTTGGATGGTGATTGTGCCTTTTTCGCCTTTTTGGAAAGCATATTTTATTGCGTTTGTCATTAATTCGTTGATGATTAATCCTAATGGAATAGCGATATCAATTGCTAAATCAAGTTTTTCCATTACTAATTTTAAATCAATACGTTCTTTTTCACCATAACTGTACAATATACTTTCGCTCAGGCTCAAGAAATAATCTTTTATTTCAATAGTACCAAGATTATCGCCCTGATATAATTTTTGATGAACGATTCCAATAGAATTGACTCGGTTTTGACCTTCGGTTATGGCTTCTTTAGTGTTTGGGTCATCTATTTGCTCAGACTGTAGGGCGAGTAAACTTGAAATGACTTCTAAATTATTCTTCACCCGATGGTGTATTTCTTTTAGAAGTAATTCATTTTCTGCATTTTTTTTGTCTAACAAAAGGTTTTTACTTTCCAGGTCAATATTTAGTAATGCCAACTGATTATTACTTTTTTGTTTTAGCCTATAATTCCTGTATGACAAAGCCAATAGTATTACAACAATAAGCAAAGCAACAATGAAAATAATTTGCTGATTTTGCTTGTAGGCAAGTTTTTTTTCTTGTGTTAGCAGATTTATTTGTAATTCATTTTCACGTAAACCTCGTTCATTTTTTTCTTTTTCAAAAATTAAAGATTGATCAAAATATTCTTTAAAATACATTAGTGCGTTTGGCAAATCACCTTTTTGCTGGTATGCTTCGCCTAAATATTGAGACATATCTTCTGTTGCATAGCGATTTTTTAAAAACAGATAACCAGCTTTGCTTTTTTTATAATTGCAGATTGCTAAGTCATATTGTTTGTTTCTTAGGTTTAAATCTCCTAATAAACCATAACCGTATGGTGTAATACTACTGGTTTTAATTTTATAAGTTTCTAATATTTTTAATGCTTTGACAATGTTTTTTTTGCCTTCATCATATTGGTTTTTGGTAACTATTGATTGACCATGAATTGGCGAAGTAATTAATTCCCTGCCCAATCGAACGTAATACCAAGCATGAATTATGGGGTTTTTTGCATATTTTAAAACCGGTTGTATTTTATTGAGATAATGATAGACAGAGTCACTGCTTCGTTCCGTATAATAGTTAGTCATTGACCTGTAAATAGAAAAGAGTTCTATTGGTTTTTTTTCTTCTCCAATTTTTTGATAATAAGAAAGACTTTTTGACAAGTTTGCAAAAGATAATTTTTGTTCTTCCTCTAAATGGTATCTTTCATAAAAAACGCCTTTATTCATTAAATTTTTTGCTATTAAATCAGGGACTTTAAAATCTTCGGCAAGTGTGAGTGCTTTAGAAAACAGGGCTAAAGATTTTTTGTGTTCTCCTAATTCAAGTTTAATACTAGCCCAATTAATTAGAAAGTTATATTCCAAAAGGCTATTTTGCTTATTTTGGGCAGTTTTTGCAAAGTATGACCATCCAATACCGGCTAAAGAATCTAATCCAGTTAAAGCATAATTGCAGGTAAGAGAATTGCTTCTTTGCAAATAAATATTGGTCAATTGTTCATAATGTATGGGCGAATTACCTCGGATTAATTTACTTGCTTTATCAAAATAATAAGCAGAACTATCTCGGTTATATTGAGGAATTTCCTGAAAAAACAAAGCTTTATTTAGATACGTAGTACTCAATTTCAAAACTGCTTCAGAAGAAAGTTTTTCAACAGCATGGTTCTGCGAAAATCCTTTCCAAAAAGCAAGAAGCCAAATAAAAAGTATAATTTTATTCATAGAGGACTATTAGCAGATTATACTTTTTGAATATGCTGTAGTAATTTTTTCTTCAAATCAGCACTTAGCGGGATTGCTTTTTTTGCGATGACGACATGACTTGTTGCAATCTCGTCAATATGAGCAAGATTGACAATAAAGGAGCGATGAATGCGTAAAAGAGTATTAGATGTTAGTTTTTCTTCAATATCTTTGAGAGTCATTACCAGTAGATGTTCCTTGTCTTTGCAATGAATTTTACAATAATTTCGTTCGGCTTCTATGTATAGAATATTATTGATACAAACCTTTACCATTTTGTCGTGGCTCCGAATAAAGATACAATCACTTAAAATAAAAGGTTCTTCTGAATTTAAATCCAAGCTTTTTTCAATGTTTTGCTCTTCATGAATCCGAACCAATGTTAACTCAATGGCTCGTTGTAAATCTAATTTCTTGAATGGTTTGGAAACAAAAGCATATGGATTAGTAGCTTTTGCTCTGTTAAAATTGGCTTCGTCCGAGTTAGCAGTCAAATAAATAATGGGAATTTTATATTCTTTCTGGATTAAATGCACCACTTCAATGCCGTCTAAATCTCCTTTTAGATTAATGTCCATTAAAATAATATCTGGAACATGCTGCCAGATGTGAGGCAAGACTTCTTCTGC
>JAEMQE010000187.1 GCA_022758945.1 Lentimicrobium sp.
CGAAGAAGAAGCTGACAATTCAGATGAAGAAGGGGATGACGACGATTCAGATGATGAAGCATAAAAAAATAAAGAATACAGATAACAAGAATATATTTAAAACAAAAAAATAGAATATTATGAAAAGTAAATATGTAATACTAGCGTCAGCATTATTGATATCAGTAGCTACTTTTGCTCAAAAAGATCAAATTAAAGCTGCCGAAAAAGCATTAAAATCGGGAAATTCTACGGAAGCAATAACTATTTTGCAAGGAGCGGAAGCTGCATCAGCAACGGCTCCAGATTCTGAAAAAGCCCAATATTTCTTTGTAAAAGGAAATGCTTATTTAGATTTGGCCAATAAAAAAGTGGATGAAGGTAAAAATCTTTCTTTGGCAGCCAAAGCCTATGAAGATTTATTAGCTGTTGAAAAAGCTTCTGGGAAGGATAAATATTCAGCTCAAGCCACCACTTCAATTCTGGATATTAAATATAAATTATTGAACAGTGCCATTGCTGATACTAAAGCAGACAAACATATTGAAGGAGCACAAAAGTTATATGATGCCTATTTGTTGGATAAAAAAGACACCATCAATTTGTATTATGCGGCTTCTACTTATGTAAACGGGAAAGATTATGCTACTGCTCTTAAATTGTATTATGAGTTGAAAACGCTAAATTATTCTGGTAAAGGAACCAGTTATTTGGCAATGAATAAATTAACTGCTCAGGAAGATTTGTTCACTACTGCAAAAGAAAGAGATTTGGCAGTAAAAATTGGAACCCACGAGAAACCAAAAACAGAACCTATTCCTTCAAAAAGAGGTGAGATTTACAAAAATATTGCTTTAATTTTAGTTCAGGACGGAAAAACAGAAGAAGCTAAAAAAGCTGTTGCAGATGCCAGAAAAGCTAATCCAGAAGATACTTCCTTAATTTTGACTGAAGCCAATTTATATCTGGAAACTAAAGATTATGAAACTTATAAAAAATTAGTGGCAGAGGCTTTAGAAAAAAATCCAAACGATGCCGATTTAGTTTTTAATTTAGGTGTGCTTAGCGCCAATGCAAAAAATCCTGCAGAAGCTACCAAATATTATAAAAGAGTAATGGAAATCGACCCTAAATATGTTAATGCTTATATCAACTTGGCAGCTTTAATGCTTGAAGACGAGAAAGTAATTATTGACGAGATGAATAAATTAGGAACTTCTGCAAAGGATATGAAACGTTATGAAGAGCTGAAAACCAAGAGAGAAAACTTATTCAAAAGCACGATTCCTTATCTTCAAAAAGCAGTTGAGTTAGATCCAACCAATATTGACGTAGCAAAAACACTTTTAAATGTATATGGTGCATTAGAAATGACTCCAGAAAAAAATGCTTTGAAAGAAAAAATAAAAGCACAAGAAGGAAAATAATAGCAGAAAATAAATGAATATTAAATCCCGTCCTATTAAAAATAGAGGCGGGATTTTTTTATATAATTTTTTTAATGACTCTAAGTTTGTGGGTATGTTTATTGGCTTCGGCATTATAAATTCCAAGATGGTCGAGTCTGTCAATTCTCACTTTTCCGCTGGCGTGAATGATATAATTATCTTCCATAATGATGCCTACGTGAATGATATTTCCTTCTTCATTATCAAAAAAAGCCAAATCTCCAGGCTCACTTTCTTCAATAAAACTCAAAGCTTCTCCTTGTTTGGATTGTTGTGAAGCATCTCTCAGTAATTTATATCCGTTGAGTTTATACACCATTTGCGTAAAACCCGAACAATCCACGCCAAAAGGAGTTTTTCCTCCCCAGAGATAAGGTGCATTCAAATACATAAATGCTGTGCTTAGTATGCCGTTCTTTGGTTTCATACCGCTGATTTTAGTTCCTTCAAAATTAAAATTTGAAGTATTTATATCACTATGATTCAAGAAAGATAAAGAAGAACCTAACGGAATTGGCAGCAACAAATTATTTGGTCCCGTAATGTATTCCAGTAAATCCGCATTTAAAACAATGGCATCTTCTGTTAGTTGATGAAATTCTGATTCGGAAATTAGTTGGTACTGTTTTGAATCCACCCAACCTTCATAATCGTCGAACTGTAATTTTATTTTAGACCATTGTTTGAATTGTTCCAGGATTTCAAAATGTTCGCCAAACAAAACTTGGGAAACGATTTCGCTTCTATCACTAGGTTCAATTCGAAGCGGGATTATGGCTAGATTACAAATTCCGAACATTTAGACTATTTTAAAATTTTTTGCTATTTATTTTTAGGAGCTTTTTCCTGCTATCCGTTTCAATCTTTTTATTTTTAAAGAGAAAAATAAAAAGGATTTACACTTCTATCAGGGCTAGGATATACGATATAATTAATATTTTTCGATAACAATAGCTGAAGCTCCACCACCACCATTACAGATTGCGGCTGCGCCAATCTTAGCCTTATTTTGTTCTAAAACGTTCAGCAAGGTAACGATAATTCTAACACCAGAACAACCCAGCGGATGACCTAAAGAAACAGCGCCACCATTTACATTTATTTTATTGTTATCTAATCCAAGAATTTTTGCATTGGCTAAACCAACTACTGCAAAAGCTTCATTGAATTCAAAATAATCTACATCTTTAACAGATAAACCCGCTTTTTCCAATGCTTTTGGAATTGCCTTTGCAGGACTTGTGGTGAACCATTTGGGTTCTTGAGCTGCATCGGCGTAACTGCGTATGTAAGCCAACGGTTTTAAACCCATAGATAATGCTTTTTCTTCACTCATTAAAACCACTGCTGCTGCTCCATCATTTATTGTCGAAGCATTGGCGGCAGTCACAGTTCCGTCTTTTGTAAAAACGGCATTCAATGAAGGAATTCTGTCTAATTTCACATTCGTAAATTCTTCGTCTTTAGACACTATAATAGGATCTCCTTTTCTTTGAGGAACCGCTACCGGAACAATTTCATTATCAAATTTTCCCACTTCCCAAGCTTTCGCAGAACGCTCATAGGATTGAATTGCGAAGTTATCCTGCTCTTCACGACTAAAGTTATATTCTGTTGCACATAAATCAGCACAAACCCCCATAGCGTTATTATCGTAAGCATCTACGAGTCCGTCTTTTTGCATTCCGTCAACTAGAGTAGCTGGACCAAATTTAGTACCATTTCTCATATGTAAATAATGAGGAATCAAACTCATATTCTCCATACCGCCAGCCACCACAATTTCGGCATCACCACATTGAATAGCTTGAGCTCCTAGCATCACTGACTTCATTCCCGATGCACAGACTTTATTTACAGTAGTACAAGGAACTGTATTTGGTAAACCCGCATAAATTGCGGCTTGTCTGGCAGGAGCCTGACCAACGCCAGCCTGAACAACATTGCCCATAAAAACTTCGTCCACTAAATTCACATCTAGTTTTATTCTATCTAAAGCTCCTTTTATGGCTACAGCCCCTAATCTTGGAGCAGTAACGGTAGATAATCCTCCCATAAAACTTCCGATTGGAGTTCTGACTGCAGAAACGATAACGACTTTTTTGATCATGATCTGTTTGTATATTTGTTTAAGTTGCGAATTTAATCATTTTGAGTAAATACCAAATTACAATTTTGATAATATTATGTCTTTGCGATTGTGAATTTTGAATTATTATTTATTTAGATAGTTTTTTAGTAACAATCATTAAGAAAACCGGTAATTAGAAGTTTTTAAATCGCTATACATTTGATTGTTAATGTTTTTAATTTGGTAATAAAAAAACATTTAAAAAAAGGGGATAATTATTTGTGAAATATAGAATAGAAAGTTACATTTGCAACCGCTTAAAAGGAATATAAGTTCTTATATTGGAGAGTTGCCTGAGTGGCCGAAAGGACATGTTTGCTAAACATGCGTATGGGAAACTGTACCAAGGGTTCGAATCCCTTACTCTCCGCTTTTTTGCTTTTCGGGGTTTAGTTCCGATATATCGGAATGAACTCTACTCGGTTATCGAGTCTCGCAAGACGGGAAGACCGCAATAGGTTCTTATTGTATTGAAATTAAAACAAATATTTTTAAATAAAATATTCGGGGTGTAGCGTAGCTCGGTTATCGCGCCTGCTTTGGGAGCAGGAGGCCGCA
>JAEMQE010000079.1 GCA_022758945.1 Lentimicrobium sp.
ACCGGCTTTTATCTTTTGTGCCAATTCTACCTCTTCATCAGCGGTGATAAGATCCACCTTCCCAATTTCTTGTAAATACTTGTCTAATGATGCAGTTTCACGATTGGTTACCTGCTTGGTGATTTTAAGTTGTCTCATAGTTGTGTCTCCTCAATTTTTAAGTGTACGAATGATTATACGTGTGGAGTTTCAAAAAAGTTACAAAAAGATTTAAATTATTTTTATTTTAAACGAAAACCCCGTTTCAAATGAATGAAACGGGGTTTTCTATGAATGAACCTTTAGTAAACTAAGATTTGATTACTCTTTTCTTTCCTCACGCGGAGGTCTTGGCAAAAGTGCTTTTCTTGACACTTTTTCTTTTCTGGTTTTTGGATCAACTCCAAGGTATTTCACTTGGAAAACATCACCCATTTTCACTACATCAGAAACGTTTTCTGTACGTTCCCAAGCTAGTTCAGATACGTGAAGCAATACTTCATTTCCAGGAGCTGCTAAATATTCAACAACTGCACCAAAATCAAGCATTTTGATTACTTTCACATCATAAGCTTCGCCCATTTGCGGTTTGAAAGTGATTGATTGAATCTTGGCTAATACCGCTTCAATTCCAGCAGGATCAGTTCCAAGGATTTCAATAACTCCCTGCTCATCTACTTCGTTGATTACAATCGTAGTTCCTGTAGCTTTTTGTAATTCTTGAATTACTTTTCCACCAGGGCCAATTAAAGCTCCTATGAATTGTCCAGGAATAGTTCTAGTGATTATTTTTGGAGCATAGGCTTTAACATCTGCTTTTGGAGCTGCTAAAGTATCGGTTAGAATTCCAAGAATATGCAAACGACCGTCTCTAGCTTGAGCCAAAGCAGCTTCCATAATTTCGTATTTCAATCCATCAATTTTAATATCCATTTGACAAGCTGTAATTCCTTCAGAAGTTCCAGTTACCTTAAAGTCCATATCTCCTAAATGATCTTCATCACCAAGAATATCAGATAAAACTGCGTAACGATCACCATCAGTAATCAATCCCATTGCAATTCCAGAAACGGGACGAATCATTTGAATTCCGGCATCCATTAATGATAATGTTCCAGCACAAACTGTGGCCATAGAAGAAGAACCATTAGATTCTAATACTTCTGAAACTACACGAATTGTGTAAGGACAATCAGCAGGAATCATATTTTTCAAGGCTCTTTGAGCCAAGTTTCCGTGACCTACTTCTCTTCTTGAAGTTCCTCTTAGAGGACGAGCTTCACCAGTTGAGAAAGGAGGGAAGTTATAATGCAAGTAGAATCTTTCTTCGCCTTGTTCAGATGGAGAGTCAATTTGGTTTGCTTCTCTAGAGGTTCCTAAAGTGGCTGTTGCCAAAGCTTGTGTTTCTCCACGAGTAAACAATGCTGAACCGTGTACAGATGGTAAGTAATCTACTTCACACCAGATAGGTCTGATTTCGGTAGTTTTTCTTCCGTCAAGACGAGTTCCTAAATCTAGGGTTACGTTACGAACCGCTTCTTTGTTTGTTTTGTAAAAGTATTTATCTACTAAATCACCATCAGCGGCTAATTCTTCAGCTGTAAATAATGCTTTTACTTCTTCTTTTACTTCTGCAAATGAAGCGGTACGTTCTTGTTTTGAAGAACCCTTACTTGCAATTGCATAAATTTTATCATAAGCTGCAGCTTTTACTTTAGCGTAAATAGCCTCATCTGTTTTTTCAGTTTCGTAAGTACGAACTTCCTTTTTTCCAAATGCTGCTGCCAATCTTTCTTGTGCTGCAATTTGGTTTTTGATGTGTTCGTGAGCAAATTTGATGGCTTCCAACATTTCTGCTTCTGAGATTTCTTTCATTTCTCCTTCTACCATTGCAATAGAATCAGTTGAAGCTCCAATCATCATATCAATATCTGATAATGCTAATTGAGCACGACTTGGATTGATGATAAATTTCCCATCGACACGACCAACTCTAGCTTCAGAGATTAAAGTTTCGAAAGGAATGTCAGATAAAGCTAAAGCCGCTGATGCAGCTAAACCTGCTAATGCATCTGGCATTACATCTTCATCATAAGACATTAATTGAATCATAACCTGAACTTCTGCGTGATAATCATCTGGGAAAAGTGGACGTAATACACGGTCTACTAAACGCATTGTTAACACTTCGTTATCGCTTGGACGTGCTTCTCTTTTGAAGAAACCTCCAGGAAAACGACCTGCAGCTGCAAATTTTTCTCGATAATCTACCGTAAGTGGTAAAAAGTCAATACCTGGACTTGCTTTTCTTGAAGAAACTACTGTTCCTAAAATAACAGTTTTTCCAATTCTTACTACTACAGCACCATCAGCTTGTTTAGCTAATCGTCCTGTCTCGATTGTGATGCTTCTCCCATCACCTAAATCGATACTTTCTACAAATAATTGTGGAATCATAATTTTTCCTTTTTTAATTTTACATTGGTTTTCCTGCCTGTCAGCAGAATAGTTGTGTTGTTGTAGTTGTTGTGCTCCAATGAAAAACCAAACTTTTTTTATAAAAACCTATTAAAACAAAAAGAGGCACTTACGCACCTCTTTAGTATTGATTATTTTCTGATATTCAATTCTTTGATAATCTCACGATATCTGTTGATTTCTGTTTTCTTCAAGTAATCCAACAAAGATCTTCTTTTACCTACTAGCAAAACTAGTGAACGTTCTGTGTTATAATCGTGACGATTTTTTTTCAAGTGCTCAGTCAAGTGGCTAATTCTGAAAGTGAATAAAGCGATTTGAGCTTCTGCCTTTCCTGTGTTTGTTTTTTCTCCGTGTTTAGCGAAGATTTCTTCTTTAACTTCTTTAGTTAAGTACATTCCAATATTATTTAAATGATTATTATGTATGTCGTACATCCATTGTAAGACGGGTGCAAAGGTAATTTTTATTTTTGGAATTGCAAGCGGTAAGGAAATTTAAATTCCAATATAATATAGATTTGTAATCCTATTCCATTGGTTGAATAGCAATTGGCAATGAAAATGTACATCTCACTTTTCGACCTCTTATTTCACCAGGAATCCAATTCCCATAATTTAAAAGAAGGTTTATAATGACAATATCTAGCGTTTGATCTATACTTTTGATGATTTTTGCGTTGGTTATTTCCCCGTCTTTTTCAACCACAAAATTGACATACGTTTTTCCTTCAAATCCAGAATGGTCTGAAATTTGCAGGTTTCGGCTGTAATTTTTTTTAATTTTTTCAAGTTCTTCAGCCGTTACCTCAACGGTTTTAAAACCAATAGATCTTTTTGATTTTCCGGCGTGAAGTTTGTCTGAGATATAATGATAAAAATGACTCATTCCTTGCGCTGGAACTGGTTTTTTTTCTATTTCTAAATAGGGTTTTGAAGTTTTATTTTCGTCTATTGAAATACCTGAAATGAACTTCCCTGCTTTATATTCTTCTTGAAAATAAATTTTTGGATTATTGAACCAACCTTTCCAAATGCTATCTTTTAAGCCATTTTTTAATTTTCCAATAGTATAAAAATCTTTTTCTTTTTCTTCATAAAAACCAGTTCCATCAATTACTTTTTGATTATTGTCTTTGTCCCAATAATTTTTGATTTTTAAAAAATTTGGATTATCTCTTTTCTCTTCAATATATTCGGCTTCTAACTTTTTATTTCCGTTTTCATAAAGTTCAAAATAGCTTCCTATAGGTTTGTTTTTTTTGAAATTAATAATTTTTTGCCTGTTACCAGTTTCATAATAATATATAAATTGACCGGTATTTACTAGATAGTCTTTGTTTTCAGTTTTTCCTTCCATTAGTACTTTTCCTGAATCATAATAATCTATAACAACGTAGTTTTTCTTGTCTTGTGTATAATCTTTAATGACTCTTAAATATTTAAAATTTTCAAATGTACTTTCATTCTGTAAAGAGTCTAAATAAATGATTTTGTCACTAGAAGTTTGTGAGAATGATAGAAACGAAATAGAAAAAAATAGTAACAAAAACAAATTTAATTTCATAAGATGAAGGGTTTTAAAGCGCAATAAATATAAAAATTTTAATACAAC
>JAEMQE010000001.1 GCA_022758945.1 Lentimicrobium sp.
CCCAACATAAAGCAATCGCCTGCTTAAAAATCAAAACCTCAACATAATTATCTGGTTTTTCCACTTCTTCTTTATTGATATGCTCGCCCGAAAGCCAAATTGCTAACTTATTATTTTCTTTTTCTGTTGAGATTTTGTATTTATTTTTCAAAATGCTTTCCACTCTTTCTCTTATCCTGTCTTCTAAGCTTGTTTTTTTGTCTGGCAGCTGAATCAAGACAAGAGGATTGACATTAACTCCTTCTTTTTGGAATTCTTTTACTAATTCCTGTCTTTTTTTCATTGCCGCATCTATAACTAATTCTTCGCTTCCACCGCTTAATTTCTGTGTCTGAATTTTCCCCTGTTCGATAAAATTAACAAAATCGTCATTCAAAATAATTCCTTTCTTAATCATTCCCTCTCTTTTAACTTCCTCAATAGCAACAGAGACCATATCATCAGCATCTCTTAAAACAGGAGTAGCAGACATCTCAATTGTTAGTTTTGGCCCAATCATCGCAATCAGCCCTTGAGAAATTTCGCTGGTAGCATGGTGGTGCGCTTCGTCAATGACTAAAATTATTTCTCGGCCTTCTTCCTTTGTTCTCTCTAAAACCTTTGACAAGTTAAAATCCTGTTCGTTATCGCGGATATAGATATTATCTGCTTTATTGATGCTTTCCCAGTTAAAAAACAAAATTTCATTCTCGCTTATTTTCCTATCGTCCAAATCCTCAAAATAGGAACATTTTAACGCTTGGCTTGTTTCAAAATAATTTTCTAACTTTTCCCGGCTTTGAATATGAAGTTGTCTTGGCGCGGTCCAAATAAAACCAAGTGATTGCCTGATTTCTCTATCGTTAACCAACTGCTTCAAAAATTCCGCCATCATTATTGTTTTTCCCGAACCAGTCGGCGCCTTAAAAACCAATTTTTTACCTCCATCTAAACTCAAAAGCTTTTTGGCTTTTGTTAACAATTCATCAATTGCATTTTGTTGATAAATCTTTAGTTGCATAGTTATCCTCCTTTAAAATATAAACTGCCGAAATTCTGTCTATCCCTGCCAGAGTAATATTCCCCAATAAGCGTATATTCTTTTTCGTCAAAAAGAAGTATTGCTGTTCCTCGGTGAATACTCATCGTTTTTACAGCATCCGGTTTCGGTTCATTAATATATTGATAGCTTAGACGTTTTCCCTCTGGTATTTCTATAACAAAAGAGGCGCTTTCACTATAGGACGATGATTGCTCGGTATTTAAAATTATTTTTATTCTTGTCCAATCTTGGAAAATCTCTAAAGTTGCTTTTATTCCCGCTGAATGCTCGTCAAAAGAAGATTTTAGATATCCCTTCCACTTACCATTTAAATTTGGAGTTTTTACAATACCAATTTTTCTAAAAATTTTCCAAGCCCATCTATCAAAGACACTAAAAAGCAATCCATAAAAAAACAATACAGATGGACTCTCAACGTACCAGGGCAAAGTTATATGATAACTATCTAGCACCCTATAAAAACTCCAAGACAAAACAATACTAATTATAGCCAGAAATAATAAAACATTTTTTCTCTCCTGTATATCGATTGAATATGGATGCATCATATTATTATCCATTCCAATTATTCCAAAGTGAAATTATTTTTTTTATAAAGTCTTTTGCTTGATTGATATTCCACTGCTCAGGTGTTGGTCCGAAAAGTTTTAATTGTTCATTTTGGCAAATAAAATCATCCAAATTAGCTTTAGCAAGCCAATTCACTACATTACAAAAGGTTTCTTGATAACTTACCCCGAATTTAGAAGTAGGTACATTGTAAAGCATACATTCTAAAAAATATGAAGGAACTAAATCTTTGCTTATATAATAATTATCGTGCAAGTAGTTCCTTATGTTTTTAAAAGTTCTTACTGTTGGTTTATACCAATTATTGCTATTTTGATGTTTTGAGACGCCATTATCATAATGAATTTTTGGATAATTTATAATTTGCCGATTATCATTTTTGGACCAAAAACACATACCTTCAATGTAAGCATTAGGTTCCAATTTATAGTACTTTCTATATTGAATGCATACAACAACATCAGCGGGCAACCTATTATTACTACCTTTTACTTTTATAGATTTATTGCCTTCGGTTATATCGGTTGAATCATAGTAATCTTTTAATGCCTGAAAAACATCGTCTCTAAAATCTTTCCATTTATAACCTGCAGGAGTTATTCCTAGAATTGTTTTCTGTTCTTCATTCAAATTACTACAAAAGGTAGTATTTAATTGCACCACTACATCCACATCCATATCGCCGCGAATATTTGTATCATTTTTATAAGAACCTTGCAGATAAGTCTCAAACTTGATACCTTCGGGCCAATTATAATAAGTATTCAAGGCGTTCTTTATAGAATCAGCAGTTGCTTTCGCAGTAGTAATTGCGCCTTGATGTGACCATGTTTTTAATTGTGATTCTGGTATAGCCATATTACTTAAAAATCCTCCTGTAAACCCTCAAAATTGCTTCAGGGATAGGAGATAAGTTGACCTTTTGTTTAATATCGGCAAATTCTTCATCAAAAGTTTCTTCACCTAATGAGAAAATATAAACACTGAATTTTGCCTTTATGTTTTTGATTACTTCTTTAAATTCTGGAATTGCAGTTTGGTCCCAGATAATGCCGGTATAATGGTCTGAATTTTTGAAAATTTTAAATCTTCCATTATCTATAACCTTTTCAAAAGTCCCTTCCTTGATACAAAGCATCTCGGTTGCTTGATGAGTAAGTTTAATTTTATTTTTATCACTTGGCTCTGCATCAATAAAATCGGTTCTGAAGTATTTCAAGTTGCCGCCTAAACCTTCAACCTGCTCGCCCTTTAAGTTTTTATATCCTTCAATAACTTTTTTAATTCTCGGATAACAGACATCAGTACAAATATTATTTTCATTATTAGTGCAAAGAATAAATTGACGATTGCCACCATCTTCTTTGTTAAGTTCTAAAACTGCATGACCAGTAGTACCGGAACCAGCCATAAAATCTAAAACAGTGGAATTTTTTTCTGTCGATATTCTTAAAATATCCGAAATATAGAATATTGACTTGGGATTATCAAATGCCTCTTTTAATAAAATATTTTTAAGAAACCTTCCGGCGCTTCCTGTATCATACTCAGGCTTATACCAAACCGTCTTCGGGGTTGTTGTCCTTGCAATGTTGCCAAATGTCGGCCTCATTTTTTCAAAGACATCATATTTACCTTCGCTATTTTTCTTTACAAGAATATTATTTAATGCCAAGTTTTTCAAAAAAGTTTCCTTATGCCACCTCCATCTTCCTTCTTCTCCATTTGTGATAGGCAATATCTCAATAAATCCTTGTTTATTTTCCAGGCTAATTTCACCCGTCTTTTCATTAAAATAAATTGGATAAAACATATTCGGCCTGTCTTCTCTTCTCCATCCCTTTCCAGTTTTTCTTAAAGAAATAAGCTTATATCTTGATACATCGTCTTCCTCATCATATTCTTCTAATTGCTCGTCAGTTAGTTCAATGCCTTTAATTATGGCTTTGTGTTCGTTTTTTGCGTAAGCCAACAAAAATTCATTAGCTGTTGCAAAAAATTTGTCGTCGGATCTCCCTTTAAAATTATTGATTACTGATATAATTCCCAATCTTTTCGCCTCGCCAAAAAGGTCAGGGCTGTCTAAAAGTAATTTTAGTTGTGCTAATTCATTAGCATCAATTGAAATAAAAATTACTCCATCATCTTTTAATAAATTCTTTGCCAGTTTTAATCTTTTCTCCATAAAAGAAAGCCATTTCGAATGGCGGTAGGCGTCTTCACGGTCAACATAATGGTCGTTAAAAATAAAGTCTTTATTACCCGTGTTATACGGCGGATCAATATAAATGACATCAACTTTACCGGCATGGGTATAATTCAAAACCGAAAGCGCGTGATAATTATCGCCTTCAATCAATAAATTTACCGGTTTATCTTTATCAGTGATTATTTCTTTATCTTTCACTTCTTTCAGAACCGGTAGTTTTTCTTTGCACAT
>JAEMQE010000259.1 GCA_022758945.1 Lentimicrobium sp.
CTCCAATTAATGAAAATAATTGGAGATTTTTTTATGTTATTCTACCGAAATCTGCTAACTAAAAATGATTATTTAAAATTTAGTTCTTCACTTCTTTATTGAAATATACTAAGTAATAATACATTTGTTTTTCTTCGTCCCAGCCTTTTTCAACATATTTTTCGGCACTTTCCGGGTTGATAAAATCCATTTTTATTTGAATATTTGTGTCAAGACTGATTACGTTTTTAATCGATTTTCTGGCATCAGAAACCGCAGCATTTGCAATTGGAAAAGAGGTCACATCTTCGATGCTGTATTTTTCACCTTTGTCAACTTTGTAACTTTTAAACTCAGGAAGTAAATCTGGGTTGTCTAAAACTTCATTCAAGAAATTACTCTCTTCAAATTGGTCATTTTTTGCAAAATAATTCACGCTGCGATTCATAAACATTACTTCTTCTTTTTTGTCTTCGGCAGGAAAAACAACGTCTTTCGCAAATCCTTGGCAGAATTTCAAGTATTTTTTAGTAATGAAATTTTCATCTTCAAATGCATCAACCGAAAGGAAATTTTCTAGCCAATAACGAGCATCGTAACGGTTGCTGTCAACAGTCAAGATTTTATAACCTTCTTCTTTTTTATAATTAAAAATGATACAACCTTTGTCCAATTTGCTTAGGTTTATCCCGTGTTGCAAAATCATTTCCAGGTTTGATTCCTTTTCTTCAAACTGCAAAAAATCAGATTGTAACTCGCTTTTGAAAATTCCAATGGCATCCACAACATTATTGTCGATATTTACATTGGTCAAATGCGCTACATAAACTTCTCCGTTTTTGATGTGCGGATGGTTTGATTGCTCAAATAAATGTGTTGTTATTTGCTTTGATATTTCGTGAATACTGCTCGGATTTTCGAAAATTTGAGTAGCCAATTTGAACATATCATTATATTCCAAATCGACTTCGTGAGCAAATTGAAAATAGTTTTCCTCTTTTTCGCGAAAAGGTTTAAAGAAATATTCTTTGATTAAAGGTACAATTTCATCATTCAGCTTGAAAGGTTCTTCAGATAGAAAGATAGCTTCATTGCGGCTTTTATTCCCCACTCTGTGAATGGATAAGGTGTCAATATGGGTGTTGAATAAGTTGATCATTTTTTTTGGTTTATTTAGACAAAAGAACCAAGATGCCAGACAATTAGACGTCTTTCATCTTGGTTCCTGATTATTAATTAATTATTTTTTTAATTCCAATTCTCTTCAAATCCGTAGTCTTCAAAACTATCGTCTCCTTCGAACATATCTAAATCTTCTTCGTCAAGGTCATCTTCAAATTCGTTGTATTCCTCTTCTTCGTCCTCGGCAATAAAATGTTTATCCATAGCTTCGGCTGGCATTTCACCAACAGAGAAAATAGTTTCCGGATACGTATTTCCTGCAGATATTTCTTCGACAGCAGCCAGTTCTACAAGGAAAGTCCACATGCTGATGAAATCGTAAACATAGATTATTTTGGTGTTTTCTTTGTCCAAAATATCCGAAAGCAAGTAATCGCTCATCGTTTTTTGTTCGCCAGGAATATCTCCGGTATCAAACATCGCAATTTCATCCTCTTGATTCCAAGTGTCGTCACAAGTATAAAAAGAAGCTACTTCCATACCATCAAATCCAAAAGAATTGAAAATAGCATTGTGAAAATCTTCTAAAGTATCGTCGGCAAGTATCGCAATATCTCTAAAAATGTCCTCTTCGGCATCGAGAATTACTCTAAATTTATAAACCATAA
Organism: Lentimicrobium sp.; assembly: GCA_022758945.1. Classification (GTDB taxonomy): domain Bacteria; phylum Bacteroidota; class Bacteroidia; order Flavobacteriales; family Flavobacteriaceae; genus Flavobacterium. Next base: position 1,770 of record JAEMQE010000259.1, read on the forward strand.
TCTTTGTTTTTATTGAATGGTCAAAGGTAAAATATAATTTTAGATTTTAGATTTCAGATTTTAGATTTGTTGATAAGATTTTTGGTTATGGGGATTATTGATTCAGTTTTCGAATCACTTTCGCAGGATTTCCAACTGCCAATGAATTATCAGGAATGTCTTTTGTCACCACAGAACCTGCACCAATCACGCAACCTTTTCCTATGTTAACTCCAGGACAAATAACTGTATTTCCTCCAATCCAGCAATCGTCTCCAATAGAAATGGACAAAGCATTTTCGAGTGTTTTTCTTAACTCAGCTTCTAAAGGATGATTGGCAGTGTAAATTTGAACATTGGGCGCAAAAAACACATTGGAACCAATTTTTATTGGAGCGCAGTCCAAGATAACACAATTCACATTGAAATAAACATTGTCGCCACAAACAATATTATATCCATAATCGCAATGAAATGGCGGTTCTATATAAAGATTCGTTCCAGCATTGGGAATTAATTCCTGAATTATTTCTCTTGCCTTTTTAGTTATTCTGTATTCAATTACGTTTAGTCTGTGGAGTAAATTCTTTGTTTTTCGGCGTTCTTTTACTAGAATGGGATCGCCAGCCAAGTAATTTTCTCCAGAAATCATTTTTTCTTTTTCGGTTTTCATCAAAATGCTTTTATTTACAGTAAATATAATTGAATTTACAATTCAGTCTCCAATTTAAACAATTCGGTTACATAAAATTTTGAGGTTTTAATTCTCTAAATACATTTGCCTCATCAAAATCTTATGTTATGAAACCATTTTTACTTATTTCCGTTTTCTTTTTCACACTACTTTCCTTTTCTCAAACGACGATTTCCGGGAAAATAGTGGACGAAAAAAACAATCCAATTCCCAATGCTAATATTTTTATTGATGGAAGCTATGACGGTGCAACATCCGATACTAAAGGTGATTTTAGTTTTACCACAACAGCCGAAAGAAATCAAACTTTAGTCATTAGCGCTTTGTCTTTTGAGATAAAAAAACTTGAAATTGGGATGAATAAATACCAAAGCCAAACTATAATTTTAAAACGCAATTTGACTGAACTTAACGAAGTTTTAATCACGGCAGGAACAATAGAATCGGGTGGAAAATCGAGAGTTTCTGTGTTGAAACCTTTGGATATTTTGACAACGGCCGGAAATCCTGGAGATATTGTTTCGGCATTCAAAACCTTGCCAGGAACACAAATTGTGGGCGAAAGCGGAAAACTTTTTGTGCGTGGAGGAGAAGCTAACGAAACTCAGACATTTGTTGACGGACTTCGAGTGGCGCAACCCTATGTTCAAACCGCTAATAATGTGCCAACGAGAAGTACTTTTTCACCAATGCTTTTCAAAGGGACGACTTTTTCTACAGGTGGTTATTCGGCAGAATATGGCGAAGCACTTTCGAGTATTTTAGTAATGAACACGATTGATGAACCCGATTTAGAAAAAACAGATATTGGTGTAATGACCGTCGGATTGGGGCTTGGAAATACCCAAAAATGGAAAAATAATTGCTCCGCCTGTTCGAGCGAAGCTCTCGGGTCCTTGAGTGTGAACACGAGTTACATCAATTTGCAACCGTATCAAACTTTATTACCCGATAATATTGAATGGATAAAACCTTATGAATCTATTGGTGGAGAAACTGTTTTTAGGCAAAAATTAGACAGAGGATTGTTGAAATTTTACGCCTCTTACACGGCAGCCAATTTTGATTTGAAACAAGATGATGTAAATTATCCTGACAAAGTTCGTACGCAAAATAAGAACAATAATTTGTATTCGAACCTTTCGTACAAAGGCGGTTTTGGAGCTAATTGGAACATTTTTGCAGGAATTAGTTTTGCTAAAAGTCGAAATACTGGGATTTATGATATTTATAATTATGATTCATCGGAAAATGCTAGCCATTTAAAACTGAAATTGACAAAACCCATTTCTGATAAAGTTAAAACCAGTTTTGGAGCCGATTATTTTTACACCAATTTTTCGGAATCGGTTACCAATTTCAATACTGGATACAATTCGAATATTCTTGCAGCATTCTCGGAAACTGACTTCCTGTTTACCAACAATTTGATTGCAAAAGTAGGTTTCCGATTTTCGAAAAACTATTTGTTAGACGAAAGTTCTATCGCTCCAAGATTGGCTTTAGCTTATAAACTGGCCAAAAATCAGCAGTTTTCAATGGCTTACGGAACTTTCGAACAAGCGCCAAAAAACGATTATCTCAAATACACTACAAATTTACA
>JAEMQE010000273.1 GCA_022758945.1 Lentimicrobium sp.
CTTTCAACTTTTCTTTTTCTTTTGGAAACCAACCTTGAGTGATTAATGCAATCCCGAAAATCATCAAAACAATACTGATTCCTTTTTTGATTTTAAGAATGTTGGTGGGTGTCAATTTAGTTTTTAACTGCTTGGCTAATAGAATTTTGATACAATCAACCAATACATAAGAGGCAATTACTGAGGCAAAAAAAGTAAACATTCTGGAATTTTGCATTTCTAATTTTGGTCCAACAGAAATAATTACAGCCAACCAAAATCCCAAAACTCCAATATTAATAATGTTTAAAAAAAAGCCTTTTATGAATAAACCTAGGTAATCTTTTCTAATAATTTCGTTGTCTATTTTATGAGTGTCAACCTTTTTTTCTTTGTGTAAACTGATATACGAAATAACACCATAAGCCAGCATCAATATTCCGCCAAACATAAAAAGCGCTGAGTTGTCTTTAATACTTGTTATCAATCTATAACTTCCAACATAAGCAATCGTGATGAATACAATATCACCTAAAACAACCCCTAAATCAAAGACTAAAGCTGCTCTGAATCCTTTTATAATACTGGTTTCCAATAATATAAAAAAAACTGGGCCAATCATAAAACTTAAAAATATGCCCCACGGAATACCAGATAAAATATCGTTTATCATTTAAAAAACTTTAAAAAATTGTAAATTATTTATTCAAAAAAATTCCCAAAGACAAAGCCTCTGGGATTTTTATTATTTTTCTGTAATAGTTCCACCCGCAAAGGCTTGTTGTTTTATTTGTTTTGGTTTACCAAAAATAGTAATAGTTCCACCCGCATTTACTTTAGCATCTACAAGAGTACTTGCGTTTACATCAGCACTTCCTCCAGCAGAAACACTGACAGTTGTTTGAGAAGTTTCTAAATTCTTAGCATTAAAAATTCCTCCAGAAGTAATCGTTGCTCTTTGTGTAACTGCTTTACCTGATAAATTAATTATACCACCAGAATTTAGTTTCGCTGTTGTATTATCAACATCAAGTTCAACTTCAATCATTGCGCCTTCTTGAACAGATAATTGCATTGTTGTTTGTTTAAATTCAGCTGCACAACTCACAATACTTCCTTCGTTAGCGTCTATACTTTGAATGTTTTTAAAGTATAAAGTAACTTTTGTGTCATCGCCAGATAACATTTTAGTTATTGACATTCTAAGTTTTAAAACACCTTTTTTATTAACTGCTTCAAAGTTGCTTTCGTTTTTTCCGGTTACGACTACTTTATTTTCATCAGAACGAATTAGAGTTACATTCAATTGATCAAATACTCTTAATTCATCAAAATCTTCTAGTTTGATTGTGGTTTGACTATAATTTAACTGTGTTAAAAACACAAATACCAGTAAAATAATCTTTTTCATTTTCTTAAATTTAGTTGTTAATTAGTTTATTTAAAAACACTTAATCATTTCGTCTTATAAAATTAAAATCCAATTGTTTTTTGACTAAATCAGCGTTTTTAACTTTAACGTAAATTTCATCGCCTAATTGCAATAAAGATTTTGTGGTTGCACCTACCAAAGCATATTGTTTTTCGTCGAAAGTGTAGTAATCGTCTTTAATTTCTCGAATTCTAACCATTCCTTCACATTTATTTTCGATGATTTCAACGAAAATTCCCCATTCGGTCACGCCAGAAATTACTCCCAAGAATTCCTGATCGTTGTGATTCTGCATATATTTAACCTGCATATATTTGATGGAATCACGTTCTGCATTGGTTGCCAAACCTTCCATTGTGGAAGAATGTAAACATTTTGCTTCGTATTTTTCTTCATCAACAGATTTTCCTCCATTAAGATAATGTTGTAATAATCGATGCACCATAACATCAGGATAACGACGAATTGGCGAGGTAAAATGACTGTAATAATCAAAAGCCAATCCATAATGTCCAATATTATCTGTCGAATATTTGGCTTTACTCATTGTTCTAATTGCCAGCGTATCAATTAAATTTTGCTCTTTTTTTCCAACAACATCACTCAATAAATTATTCAATGATTTCGAAATATCACCTTTGTTTCTAAAATCGATTTTATAACCAAATTTTGCAATCACAGTTTGCATCGCAATCAATTTATCTTCATTAGGTTCATCGTGAATACGATAAATGAAGGTTTTCTTTTGTTTTCCAATGTATTCCGCCACTTTTCTATTCGCCAAAAGCATAAATTCTTCAATCAAATGATTGGCATCTTTCGAAACTTTAAAATAAACACCTTCTGGTTCACCTTCCTCATCCAAATTGAATTTTACTTCTACTTTATCAAATGAAATGGCGCCATTATTCATTCGGTCTCTTCGTAAAATCTTGGCTAATTTGTCTAGTTTTAAAGTTGCATTTACAATTTCCTCCGAAACTTGATATGATGTTCCAGTAATAGAAATTTCCTCTGGAATGATATCTGCTTTGGTTTCAATAATGTGTTGAGTTTCTTCATAAGCAAATCGTTGGTCTGAAAAAATTACCGTTCTACCAAACCATTGATTGACTACTTGTGCTTTTTCTGTTATTTCAAAGATGGCAGAAAATGTATATTTTTCTTCTTGAGGTCGCAATGAACACGCAAAATTAGACAACACTTCAGGTAACATTGGTACCACTCTATCTACCAAATAGACTGAAGTCGCACGTTGATAGGCTTCATCATCCAAAATTGTTCCTTCTTGTAAATAATAAGAAACGTCAGCAATATGAACACCAATTTCGTAATTTCCGTTTTCTAATTTTTTGAAAGACAAGGCATCATCAAAATCTTTGGCATCTTTTGGATCGATGGTGAATGTTAAAGTATCGCGCATATCCCGACGATTTTTGATTTCTTCTTCTGTAATCGAAGTATCAATTTTTTGAGCATAAACCTCTACTTCTACCGGAAATTCTGCCGGTAAACCATATTCAGCTAAAATGGCGTGAATTTCAGTATCGTGTTCCCCAGGTTTACCAAGAACTTTAACAACGGTTCCAAATGGACTATCGGCTCTTTTTGGCCAATCTTCAATATGAACTAAAACTACATCACCTTGTTCTGCTTCACCTAATTTATCCTTTGGAATAAAAATATCGGTGTACATTTTAGGATTGGCAGTCGAAACAAAAGCAAAATTCTTTTGAATGTCAATTACACCAACAAAATCTGTTTTAGCTCTTTCTACCACTTCAGTCACTTCACCTTCTGGTCTTCTTCCTTTTCTTCTATTGTAAACATAAACTTTTACAGTGTCTTTGTCTAAAGCTCGGTTTAAATTATTGGTTGGAATAAAAACGTCTTCTTCTAATTCTGGACAAACAAAATATGCGGTTTTTCGTCCCGTCATATCAATTGTTCCTTCGTAATAATCTTGACTTAGGGCTTTGGTAAGGTATTTTCCAGGTTCGGATTCAATAATCTTTTTTTGGGAGGCAAGAATTTTTAAATCCCTGATAATTTCGTTTCTGCTTTTAGTATCATCAACTTCTAAAATGGCTGCTATTTGCTTATAATTGAATGCTTTATTGGCATTTTGAGCTAATATTTTTATAATTTTATTAGAGAAATCTTTCTCTTTATTTTCTGGTTTTCGTAACTTTTTACTCATAATTATTTTCTTAAAAGTCTAAAATTACGAAGAAGTATTAAGATTTAGAGTATTAAGTATTAAGATTTATCTAAAATATAACTTTCGTACCTTTATAAAAATAATAAAATGGAAGAGTTTAAAACCATAGCTATATTCAATTACACCCACGAAATCGTGGTTATAAAACATAGACTGGAACAGGAAGGAATTCAATATTATTTCGAAAACGAAACGATGTCTTCCATTGCTCCATTTTATTCCAATGCGTTGGGTGGAATTAAACTCAAAATTCATCCCAATGATTTTGAAAGAGTTCAAAATATATTAGATGAATTAAATTCTAATTTAAATATTGTTTAAAATTCTATAGTTGTCAACATCTATTAAATACAACAAAAAGAAAAAGAAAATTAAATTTATTTTTT
>JAEMQE010000122.1 GCA_022758945.1 Lentimicrobium sp.
TTATGGTGCAACCGTTATTTTAACACCTGCAAGTGAAGGAATTATTGGTTCCAGGGACTATGCCGATAAAAAAGTAGCCGAAGGCGGTTACATTATGCTGAATCAGTTTGCCAATGAAGACAACTGGAAAGCCCATTACAAAACTACCGGTCCAGAAATTTGGAAGGATACTGATGGCACCGTAACTCATTTTGTATCAGCAATGGGGACCACGGGAACCATAATGGGAACTTCTACTTATTTGAAAGAAAAAAACCCTGCTATCCAAATTATTGGAGCACAGCCCAGTGATGGTTCTCAAATTCCAGGAATCCGAAAATGGCCTCAGGAATATTTACCCAAGATATTTGATGCTTCAAAAGTGGACACCATTATAGAAGTCAGCGAAAAAGAAGCGCGGGAAATGACCAAAAGATTGGCTAAAGAAGAAGGTGTTTTTGCAGGAATGAGCAGTGGTGGTTCTGTTGCCGTGGCTCTTAAATTGGCCAGCCAATTAGAATCAGGAGTAATCGTCGCAATTGTTTGTGACCGAGGCGACCGTTATTTGTCTTCGGATTTGTTTGATTAACGTCTTTAATTTAAAATAAAAAAAGTCTCGATTTTATGCAAATCGAGACTTTTTTATTCATTATAATGTACTTTAACCTATATTATACTATAATACCATTAATAAATTTGTTCTCTTCTTGTCATTTCTACGCAGGAGAAATCACATAAGTTACTCTAATTATGTGATTTCTCCCTTTGGTCGAAATGACAAATAACAAGAATATTTTTCTAGTAAATATAAGATTTAAACTAAAGTAGCTGCAGTACTAATTTCGGTATTGAATAATTTAGAAATAGGACAGTTTTGCTCTGCTTTGGTTACCAATTCCTGAAAAACTTCATTAGAAATTCCTTTTATTTTGGCAGATACGGTCAGGTGTGAACTTACAATTTTCCCTTCCAACAAATTAATATCGCATTTGGTTTCGATGCTTTCAATCTCAAAACCTCCTTCAGTTATATAAGCAGAAAGCTGCATCGTAAAACATCCTGAGTGAGCTGCGGCAACCAACTCTTCAGGATTTGTTCCGATTCCTTCTTCAAAGCGAGATTTAAAGGAATATTGCGTGTTTTGTAATGTTCCACTTTGTGTAGTTAAATGGCCTGCTCCTTCTTTAAGCGAACCTTTCCAAACTGCGGTTGCATGTCTTTTCATAATTCTGTTTATTTTAAATATTTACTCAAATTTAAAGCTTTAAAACCCAATATTCTGAGACTTTTACCTTTTTAACGAAATTTTAAAGCTTGCTTAATCCAATGCTTTTTCAATCTTATAATCAGAGTAATTTGATAGGTTATACTAAGTGAAATCATTATTTTTGTTGACCAAACAAATTGTTTATTCTTAAGCTCAAAATGAACCTACTAATGAAAAACCTAAAATCAATTTACTTTATCCTTCTTTTATCACTCTTTATGGGACAAAATGCAGAAGCTCAAGACTGGGCCAATTTAAACAAATACCAAAACGAAAACGCCGCTCTTCAACCATTGAAACCTGGACAAAAAAGAGTTGTATTTATGGGCGATTCCATCACTGAAGGCTGGCCATTCCCAGAGTTTTTTGCCGGAAAACCTTATGTGAATCGTGGTATTAGCGGACAAACCACTCCTCAAATGCTCATTCGTTTCAGACCTGATGTGATTGCATTGAAACCATCTTTAGTTATAATAATGGCTGGAACCAACGATATTGCAGAAAATACAGGCCCTTCGACTCTAGAAATGATAACCGACAATCTTATTTCGATGGTGGAATTGGCTAAAGCCAACCATATCAAAATAATTTTATGTTCTGTGCTTCCCACAGTTGATTTTTGGTGGAAACAAGGACTACAGCCTGCCGAAAAGATTGTAAAGCTTAATGCAATGATAAAAAAATATGCTGATGCCAATGGAATTCTGTATCTCGATTATTATTCGGCAATGGTGAACGAACAGAAAGGATTAAATGCCGCCTACTCGGGTGATGGGGTTCATCCCAACAAAGCAGGATATGAAGTGATGTATCCATTAGTCGAAAAAGCAATTGCTAAAGTGCTGTCCAATAAATAAATCTTCACTATAAAAGACAAAAAGATGAACTATAGAAAATTAGGAAAAACCAATTTCAACATCTCTGAAATAGCACTTGGAACTTGGCAAGTGGGCGGAAAATGGGGTTCGCCCTTCAATGATAAAACTGCAGACGAATTGATTAATACCGCTATTGATAATGGCGTAAATTTCATTGATACCGCCGATGTGTATGAAAATGGCTTGAGCGAAACTGCCGTGGGAAGAGTAGTTCGGTCTCGTTCAGAACGTATTTATGTGGCTACAAAATGCGGTCGCCACATCAATCCACACGTGAATGAAGGCTATCAACCGAAGGTATTGCAAAAATTTGTAGAAGACAGTCTCAAAAGAACCGGACTCGAAACCTTGGATTTAATACAATTGCATTGTCCGCCGACTGAAGTATATTACCGTCCCGAAATCTTTGAATTGTTTGATCGTTTGAAAGAACAAGGGAAAATTCAAAACTTGGGTGTCAGTGTCGAAAAAGTGGAAGAAGGACTTAAAGCCATTGAATATCCAAATATAACTACGGTTCAAATCATTTTCAACCTGTTCCGTCAGCGACCTTCCGAATTGTTTTTCAAGGAAGCGCAGAAAAAGGATGTTGGTATTATTGCGAGAGTTCCATTAGCCAGCGGACTTTTGACAGGATTATTTGATTCCAAAACTACTTTTGGAGCGCAAGATCACAGGAATTTCAACCGAAACGGAGCCGCTTTCGACAAAGGAGAAACCTTCTCTGGAATCGATTATGACTTGGGTTTAAAAGCCGTGGAAGCCTTGAAAGCTTTGTTTCCCGGAGTTCCTAATTTGGCACCAATTGCTTTGCAATGGATTTTGAGTTTCAATGAAATTAGTTGTATTATTCCCGGAGCTTCAAAAGCCAGTCATGTTGAATCTAATTTATCGGTGTATGATTTACCCCAATTGACTCCTGAGAAAATTGCAGCGATGAATGCTATTTACGAAAAGTACATTAAGCCGCAAGTACATCAGTTGTGGTAATTTAAATAAAATAAGTTTTGAATTTTGGGGAACATTCTTGTTATTTTGTCATTTTAACAAAGGAGAAATCTCATCAGCTGCTCTCGTTATGTGATTTCTCCTTCGTCGAAATGACACACTTCTCTTCCGATAAATTCTATACTAAAATGGTATAAAATAAAAACTACAAATGTTCAATAAATCTAATTTTAAAGAATGGTTTGACCGTTATAAATATGCCGAATTATCAGCAACGTCTGCTGCATTGGCCAGTTCACAATTTAGCCGAATCTTTGATGGTTTAACGACTGCTTATTTAATCACTTTTGCTGAGTATTTTGCCTTTTATGGTGCTATTTTATTTATGGCCTATAAGAAGTTGGCAGCGACAAATAGATCCTTGGGTAAAAAAACCCCTCTGAAAGAAGTGGTTTTGCTGGTTCGGAATTTACTGTTGGAATTTGGTTATCCGGCTATTTTGGATTTCTTCTTCATTCGACCGTTTTGTATGTATTGGATGCCTATTCTGACCGGGAATTATTTTATGGGAATCCTTCTTGGGAAAATCACTGCCGATTCCACATTCTATGTTCTCGCCATAGTTAATTATGAATTACTCAAGAAGAAGCAGTAATCAAATCCTTTCTTTTTTCGTTTTAGTCTGCACAAGTTTTGTTACGGTTTGTTGCGGGAAGGTTGGGCGAAGGTTGCGGGAAGGTTGCGGTAAAGTTGCAATATGTCCCGTCCTAAAATAACTATACAGGTTATTAAATAAATCCTACTTTAGCTATACAAATATAATTATTAATCCTAAACGTATTGTACAACTGTCTCATTCTAAAAAATTATACTGACAAAGCTTAAACAAAAAGCCACCCCAAAGTTAATTGGGATGGCTTTGATTTGAATTATT
>JAEMQE010000112.1:0-2301 GCA_022758945.1 Lentimicrobium sp.
AAAAAATCAGGCTTCAAAAGCCTTTTTTTTTTTATAAATCTATTTTCTTTAACTCACTATAATTTCTATACAATCTTTTGAGTAAAATTCCGTAAAGCAGTCTGTAGAACAACCAGAAAACACTCAAAAACACTGCAATTGTCAAAATCAAAATCCCTATCGTGACAGCCATAACCTTGCCGTCACTGGCGATTTTATCTTTCAAAACCATTACTTCTGCATTGGAAGTAAAAGCAATAAAAAAACCAATTATTAAACTTAGAACTACCATTCCAAGATTGTACCAAACATAACATTGTACCGTTTTTCTGGTTTTAAGAATATCTTTCATCAACTGTTTTGTAGAAACTGTAGTTGAGATATTGACGTAGTTTTTATAAAACAAATAAATAAAAACCAGAATCACCCCATAATTAAAAAAGTTTAATGCTTGGAAGTAAATCGCCAATTCATCATATTTTGTGTTTTTAAAATAGTCGTCGGTGTTAAAAAAGACACTGATAAATGTCCAAAGTAAAATTTCTAGTATGCTAATAATAAAAATCCACTTCACAATCGAAGACGATTTTGTGTGCAGCATTTTATAAATTTCCACTTCGGAAACCTGTTCAAAAGTGTCCTTTTTTTGCCAATCTTTTTTCAATAAATCCAGCTCTTTCATAATCATTAAGGATTTAATATTTTTTTCAATTTTCCTTTTATTCTATTCATTTTTACCCTTGCATTTACTTCGGTAATCCCTAAAGTTTCTGATATTTCTGTATAATCTTTGTCTTCAAGATACATATAAACGAGTGCTTTTTCAATATCATTTAGTTGATAAATAGCTTGATACATTAACTTTAATCGTTCTTCTTCCTCGTAATTATAATCTTCTTGGCTAATAAAAAACTGCTGTTTTTCGTAGTCCACTGTTTTTACGGAGCGTGTACTTTTGCGGTACAAAGTAATGGCCGTATTCAAAGCGACTCGATACGCCCATGTAGAAAATTTGCTATCACCCCGGAACTTTGGAAACGCTTTCCACAACTGAATCGTAATTTCCTGAAACAAATCCTTGTGCGCATCTTCACCATTCGTATATAACCTACAAATCTTGTGGATTATATTCTGATTGGTCTTCAATTGCTGCACAAATGATTGTTCTAAATCGTCGCTCATAATGTTATAAGTGGTCAAAAAGTGTTTTTTGTTACAAATTTGTGGATGGAATTGTAAATATGTGCTTGAAACCGTTCTACGATAAATCCTTTCCTTTATAATAATTCACCAACAAATTCACGAACTTGCTATAGCTTTCCATACCGTCTTTTTGCTGGTTCATTTTTAAGAAATTGTCGTAGAAAATGTGAAAACCTTTGTCAATAAATGTGTCATATTGTTTCCAGAAATCCTCGCTTTCCTGATAGTTTTTCAAAATCCCAGGATGAACGGTTTTCAATAATTGGTCATACACTTTTTCGTTACGAATATACCAATTACTCAAACAATAGCGCAACGCAGTACTATATCCCGAATATTGAAAGTATAAATCCTTGTTTTTAACGGAAGCCAAGAATCCTATAAAATTGCATTCGCTTTCGCTGGCAAAACCCATTTGATGTGCCATTTCGTGGCAAGAAGTCGTTGGAGAATTGTACATTGGCATCAAATAATTGATTTGTGCTTCATTGGTAAACGGATTCAAATAACCACCAAAACCCATATAGGTTAAGGGTAAACTAAAAAGAGATTTTTTGATGCTGGGATTCGTGTATTCAAAGAATGGATATTGACTGGAAAGTGTTTTATACCCATTTAGATTCAATTCAAAAACTTGTTCTTGCGAATAAGGGAAAACTACTTTTAAGCTATCGTTTTTGGTAATTTGGGATTGGATTTCGTTGGTTTTGGCAATTAGTTTTTTGGTAAAAGTCAACAAATCGGCATTGGTGTAATCTCGTTCGATTTTCATCTTTTCGAAAAGGGGTTGGCGGTAATAATTCATTGCCCACAAAAAATGAAACAGAAAATACGCCACCGATAGCACGCTTAAAATTTTTAGAACATTGTTTTTCCATTCAACCTTCCAAGTTTTTCTTGCTTTCCAAATCGATTTTAGCACATAAAAAATCACGATTCCGTAGATAATATCACCAACAGAAAAAGGAATTTTTCCTAATGTTAAGCGAGAAATTTTCGAAATATAGACATACATTCCATTGCTGTAAAATCGTTCTATAAATTCAGGAAAGAACGGAACGATTTGTAAAATCAGCACTTGAATTAGAAGAAATAGGGGAAGAATATATTTGCGTTGCA
>JAEMQE010000112.1:2401-3988 GCA_022758945.1 Lentimicrobium sp.
AAATATACAATGAGCCAAGAAATTAGAAACCTAGAACCCAAAGCACTTTGGAACAAATTTGCCGATTTGAATGCCGTTCCTCGTCCATCCAAAAAAGAAGAACGTGTTATCGAATTTATGAAAAACTTCGGAAATTCGTTAGGATTGGAAACTTTTGAAGACGAAATCCGAAACGTGATTATCCGCAAACCTGCGACTTCTGGAATGGAAAACCGCAAACCAATTGTGTTGCAAGGACATTTGGATATGGTGCATCAAAAAAATTCCGATACCGATTTTGATTTCGACAAACAAGGAATTGATATGTATGTCGATGGCGACTGGGTTCGTGCTCGTGGGACCACTCTTGGTGCTGATAATGGTTTGGGAGTTGCTATGATTATGGCAATTTTAGAATCTAAAGAGATCAAACATCCTGCAATCGAAGCCTTGTTTACCATTGATGAAGAAACTGGAATGACAGGAGCTTTGAACCTAAAAGGCGGAATCCTGAACGGCGAAATCCTTTTGAATTTAGACACCGAAGAAGACGATGAAATCGACATTGGTTGCGCCGGAGGAATCGATGTTACAGCAACCAGAAGTTACCACGAAGAAGAAACTCCAGAAGATTCTGTGGGTTACACAATCACCGTGAAAGGTTTAAACGGTGGACATTCGGGAATGGATATTCATAAAGGTTTGGGCAACGCTAACAAAATAATGAATCGATTGTTGTTTGATGCTTTCGAAAATTTTGGACTTCAAGTTTCTGAAATTAATGGTGGCAGTTTGCGCAATGCGATTCCGAGAGAGAGTGTAGCCAAAGTTATTGTAGCCGGAATGTATGATGAAGCTTATGTTTTTGATATGCAGGAAATTATCAACGACATCAAAACCGAATTCAAAACTACCGAACCTAACTTAACTATAGAAATCGTAAAAAGCGATTTACCAAAAAAAGTAATGGATTTGGGCGTTCAAGAAGGAATTATCCGTTCGATTTATGCAGCTCATAATGGTGTTTATAGAATGTCTGCCGATATGGAAGATTTGGTTGAAACTTCGAATAATGTTGCAAGAGTAATCATCAAAGATGGCGAGATTTCTATTGGATGTTTGACACGTTCTTCCGTTGAAACTTCCAAATTTGATTTGGCAAATGCTTTGCGTTCTGCTTTTGAATTGAGTGGTTGCGAAGTGAATTTGGCAGGTTCTTATCCGGGTTGGACTCCCAATGTGAAATCTGAAATCTTGGATTTATTGCTCAAAATCTACGAAAAACAAAACAGCGAGAAACCAAAAGTTGTGGCTTGTCACGCTGGTTTAGAATGTGGAATTCTGGGGACAAATTATCCTGATATGGATATGATTTCTTTTGGGCCAACAATTCAAGGAGCGCATTCACCAGACGAAAGAGCTTCGATACAATCTTCTCAAAAATTCTGGAAATTTGTTTTGGAAATTTTAGAAAATATCCCGGCGAAGAAGTAATCAGATTTCAGACAGCAGATTTCAGGTTACAGTAAATAGAAATACTACAATTATACATAAATAAAAAAAGCAGTTTAAAGATGATTTATTTCATTTTTAAACTGCTTTTTTTCT
>JAEMQE010000235.1 GCA_022758945.1 Lentimicrobium sp.
ACCAATTTCGATAGTGGGTATAATTCGAATATCTTTGCCGCCTTTTCAGAAACGGACTTCCTGTTTACCAATAATTTGATTGCAAAAGTAGGTTTTAGATTCTCCAAAAACTATCTATTGGACGAAAGTTCTATCGCTCCAAGATTGGCTTTGGCGTATAAAGTGGCCAAAAATCAGCAGTTTTCAATGGCTTACGGAACATTTGAACAAGCTCCAAAAAACGATTACCTAAAATATACCACTCATTTGCAAGCCGAAAAAGCCCAGCATTATATTTTGAGTTATGAATTCAATAAAGACAAGCAAATTTTTAAAGCAGAAGTCTATTATAAAAGCTATGATAATTTGGTAAAATACGACACGAAATCGCCCGTTTACAACAGTAATTTCAATAACAACGGAACTGGTTATGCCAAAGGATTGGAGCTATTTTGGAGAGACAGCAAGAACATCAAAAACTTGGAATATTGGATTTCCTATTCTTATATCGACACCAAACGGGATTATCAAAACTTTCCAAAAGAGGCAACTCCCAGTTTTGTTGCCGATCACACCTTGTCTTTAGTGACCAAATATTGGATTCAAGATTGGCGTTCGCAAATTGGAGCTACTTACACTTTTAGTTCTGGAAGACCTTACAATAATCCGAATGAAGCCATTTTTATGGATGGAAAAACAAAAACCTACAATAATTTGAGCGTGAATTGGGCTTATTTGATTTCGCCTCAAAAAATACTTTTCTTTTCCGTGACCAATGTTGCTGGCATCAAAAACGTGTATGGATACAATTATGCGAATACGCCAAATTCATCAGGAATTTATGAAAGTCAAGCAATAGTTCCCACAGCGGATCGATTCTTTTTTGTGGGTTTCTTTTGGACAATTAGCAAGGATAAAAAAACGAATCAGCTGGAGAATTTGTAATCGTTACAATTCATCCCCAAAATTCAACAGTTCAGTAAAAGTAAATTTCAAAATCAGTACAACCAACATAAATTTGTTCAAGAATTAATCAACCAATTAAAAACTAGAAATTATGACAAAAATTATCATTGCAATCGTATTATTTATTACCAGTTTAGTATCTGCTCAAGGAAAATTTGAGCAAGGAATGGGAAAAGCGTTCCAACTTTGGGGCGAAGGAAAAAACACCGAAGCATCGGCTTTGTTCGAAAGAATTGCAGCAGCAGAACAAACCTCTTGGTTGCCTAATTATTACGTGGCTTTGGTAAACACAACATCGGCTTTTGCAACAAAAGACAAAGAACAAATCGATCTATTATTGACCAAAGCGCAAAATGCTTTAGATGTTGAATTGATTAAAAATCCCAACAACGCGGAGCTTTTAGTAGTTCAAGCGATGATTCATACGGCTTGGATTGCTTTTGATCCTATGACCAATGGGCCAAAATTATCTGGAACCGTTATGGAATTGTACGGCAAAGCACAAGCTATAGCGCCAGAAAACCCAAGAGTTGTTTTCGGAAAAGCCGAATTTGAAATTGGTGGAGCAAAATTTTGGGGAAAAGATACCAAGCCAATGTGTGCCCAAATTGAGAAAGCTATCGGACTTTTTGCTACTTTTAAACCTGAAACTCCTTTTTCTCCAAAATGGGGGTTAGAAAGAGCGGAAGCTGCTTTGAAAAATTGTAAATAATTTAGTGATTTTAATAAAATATTTTAGGCGATGAGAAATGATTATGTAAAAGAATTACCAAGAGCGTTTTATATAGGAATTGCGGTTTTTGGGTTGCTTAATCTAATCCGGATTTTAGACGGACAAAGTATTTCTTTTGATGAACATTTGAAGTTAATGTTTTTATATACAATGCTTTATAGTTTCGCATTGCATATTTCCAATACGTTTTTATTTATAACATTGGATAAGTTTTTCATCAATGAAAGATTTTCAAAAAGAAGAATTTTTATTGGCTTTGTGTCTTCCTTTTTTCTGTCGCTATTTGTTATTTTTCTGCTGAGACTTTTTATTTCTATTTTAATTGAAAAACAGTCACTTAGTGTTTTTGTTGCTAATGAAAGTGCGTCAGATTATATTGTAGCTTCTGTTTTTACTTTTGTAGTGTTGTTGATTGTGCATTTCATTTACATCTACAAAGGGTATCAGGAGAATAAAGTCAAAGAGCAAAAAATCATTGCAGGAACGGCAAATGCAAAATTCGAAAGCCTGAAAAATCAAATTGATCCGCATTTTTTATTCAATAGTTTGAATGTTTTAAGTTCTTTGATCGAAGAAAATCCTGAGAATGCACAACGTTTCACGACATCCTTGTCTAAAATTTATCGCTATGTTTTGGAACAAAAAGACAAAGAATTAGTGTCGGTTGAAGAAGAATTGGCTTTCGCCAAAACTTATATGAATTTGTTGAAAATGCGATTTGAAAACAGTCTGTTTTATGAATTACCCACAACAATTCTTAATCCAGAAGCCAAGGTTGTTCCGCTTTCGTTGCAGCTTTTATTGGAAAATACGGTGAAGCATAATGTGGTTAGCGAACAAAGACCTTTGCATATTATTATTTTTATCGAAGGCGATTATTTGGTCATTCAAAATGATTATCAAAAGAAAGAAGTGTTGCAGGATCGTAAAGGCGTTGGTTTGCAAAACATCATCAATCGTTACGGAATTATTACCAACAGAAAAGTGTTGATAGAGCAAAACGAACAAACGTTTACTGTCAAAATACCAATTTTAACTAAACAAATTACAGTTATGGATACAACTGCAAATTATAACGAAAACACGGCTTATTATAGAGCCAAAAAACGAGTGGAACAACTCAGAGGATTTTACGGAAACTTAATTTCATACTGCTGCGTCATACCTCTTTTGGTCTTTATTAATCTAACTTATTCTCCTCAATTTCAATGGTTTTGGTTTTCGGCAGCAGGCTGGGGATTTGGGATTTTAATGCACGCCTTTAAGGTTTTCGGATACAGCACCAATTGGGAAGAACGTAAAATTCAAGAGATTTTGAATAAAGAAGATAAAAAACAAACGTGGAAATAATATTATACTATTTGAAAAATGGAAAATAAGTATCAAGAAGAAGAACGCTATTTTAAAGCGAGAAAATGAGTAGAAGAAATCAAAGGATTTTATGGTAATTTAATCGCTTTTATTGTTGTAAACATTGGTCTTTTGGTTTTGAATCTCGTCACTTCACCAAAACATTTATGGTTTTATTGGCCGCTGTTATGGTGGGGACTTGGAGTTGCTGTTCACGGAATGAAAGTCTTTAATTGTATGCCTTTCCTCGGAAAAGACTGGGAAGAGCAAAAAATCAAAGAGTTTATGGATAAGGAAAAAGAGAACAAAGAAATTTGAAAATAATTTAATATTTAAAAGAAATGAGACGATCAAGAAGAATGTTCGACGAATACCAATCAGAAAATTACAATCCGGACGACCGCTATAATTTGGCGTATAAGAGAGTGAAAAGAATCAAAGGATTCTATGTTCACGCATTAGTATATGTTCTTGTAAATTTATTTATTATTGCCTCCAGCTACAGCAAAAGCTCGTTCGATTCAGGAGTCTTTTTTAGATGGGAAACTTTTTCCACCGCACTTTTTTGGGGAATAGGTTTATTAGCTCACGGATTATCAGTTTTTGGAAGAAACATCTTTTTTGGACAAAACTGGGAAGAAAGAAAAATTCAGGAGTTTATGGAAAAAGAGAAAAGCGAAAAATGGGAGTAATGACAGATTGCAGATTGCAGATTTCAGTATTTTTAACTTCTAACTTCTAACCTTAAAATGACTACCATCATAATCGAAGACGAAAAACCAGCAGCAAGATTGCTCCAACGCAAACTCGAAAAACACAACATCGAAGTAGGAGTGATGCTTCATTCCGTTGAGGAATCTATCGAATGGTTTTCTAAAAATGAGCATCCCGATTTAATCTTTCTCGACATTCAATTATCGGATGGGTTGTCGTTCGAAATTTTCGAAAAAGTGGATATAA
>JAEMQE010000010.1:0-1988 GCA_022758945.1 Lentimicrobium sp.
AAAATACAAAGGTCGTGGATTTATACAAATTACCGGTAGAGCAAACTATCGAGCAGTTGGTAAGAAAATTGGAGTTGATTTAGAGAATAATCCAGAATTATTAGCTACAGATGAGGGTATAGCTACAAAAGCAACTATTGCTTGGTTAAATCTACATATCGACCCTACAACCAAAAAATCAGCTATGCAATTAGCAAAAGATGGTAATACAACCGCTCTTGGTCAGACTATTAATAAAGGACACTCTGGAGGGGCTGCAGCCAATGGTGCTGATGTTAGACAAGCTGCCACTGATTCAAGAATGCAAAGCTATTCAGCAAGTGGCGGGAAAGCGCTTGCTCCTGTAGACAATAGTATGCTTGGGTCTGCTATCACTACTGTTGGAAGTGCATGGTCTGGAATTAAAAATGCAATTGGACTAAAACCAGCAGGAAATATTGATACTGATCATGTCAATAAAGCATTTATGGGCAATGTCGGAGCAATGGCCAAAGAGTATAATCAAAAGACTGGTAAAACTATTATGCTTACTAGTGGTTATAGGAGCACAGAAAAACAAAAGGCTCTTTGGGATGATGCACTTCAAAAAAATGGTGGAGATATAGCTAAAACAAGAAAATTAGTTGCTCCTCCAGGATTGTCTTTTCATGAAAAAGGTTTAGCAGTTGATCTAAATAAATCAGATACTGGCCCCGTAAATGAAGCTGCAAAAATGGGGCTTCTGGCTAAGTATGGTTTATATCGTCCTCTTGCTAACGAAGATTGGCACGTTGAGCCAGTTGGTTCAAGAAAAGGAGCACTTGCTAAAGTTCCTGTAGTTGGAGATGGGGTAAACTCTCCATCCAAAGAGCCAACAAGCATACCTGCTCCTAAAAAAGTTCCTCCAGTAGCGCAAACAATTAAAGCTTCAGAAGTGCCTGTTGAAACACCGCCAGAGGATAAAGATACTGATGCTGTTCCAGCTAGTACAAATAAACAAGATACTCCTTCGTTGACTGAATCATCTACTGATTCCATTGTTACTGCTGAGGTTGATAAAGGAAGCAAAGAAAATCAAGTTCAACAAACATCTAATGATATTATAGAAGGAACTAAAGGGAATGATTTAACAGTAGCATCTGCTGGATCATCAAGTCCTACAAATATCTCAAGTAGCAACTCAACAAGTATAAATAATGACAAAGAAGATAGCTTATCTTCACATGATTTGTTCAGAAAAAAAATATTAACATAGGAGCATAAATGGCAGCAAAAGGAACAAGTACAACTTCTATAACTTTCCCTATTGATATTTCACCAAATTTGACTTTTGCTTTTACCGCTAAAGAAGTTCAGTTAGTACAGGGTTCCGATGATTTGGCAGCTGCAACGAAAAAAGCGTTATTAAAATCAGCTGACAATACAGGAGGAAGAAAAACTCTTGCTCAAAATTTATTGGAAGGAGGTACCACAGTAGCTACTATTGTACTTCCTATACCAAATGGGTTTGTTGAAAGTGTTAAACACGACTGGTCAGAAACAACAGGACTAGCAGCTTCTGCAGTTGATGCTGTCATGTCTTCACTTAGTTCTCTTTCAAAAACAGCAGTGAAGGCTATCCAACAGACTGCCGGAAATACTGGTGTTAGAATGGTAGCTACTGACCCTGGATATTTTCAAAAGTACTCAGGAACAAAAACTAGAACATTTTCTTTTGCTTGGGATTTTGTAATTGAGTCAAAAGCAGACGCAACTATAATAACAGATTTGATAAAAAATTTTAAAATATACAGTGCACCATCTCAACTTGTTTCAAATGTTGCTCTAATTGCTCCTAATTTCTGGTTAGTTCAAATAAATAATACAACTCTTAGAGATTCTTTGATGTTACAACCAATGGTTGTAACAGATGTAGCTGTTAACTATGCTGGAAGTAATATAATGGAGATTTATAAAGATGGTACACCAAAATTTATAAATCTTTCAATATCAATGTCAGAAATTTCTGC
>JAEMQE010000010.1:2088-3947 GCA_022758945.1 Lentimicrobium sp.
AGGAAAATAAATGTCTCAATTACAAAATACCATTTACAATTTTCCTAAAGAAATTCAAGGCAGTTATAATGTAGTTCAATTTTCTAGGAACTTTATTTTTAAAATAAAAGATTTACCAGAAGTTCAAGACACAGATTATTTCTATTATTATGATTTAGAAGAAAATGAGACTTTAGAACTTCTTGCTTATAATTTGTATAATAATGAAAATTACTGGGATATTATCCTAGCAATAAATGGTTCTGATCCACTTTTTGACTTATATTTTTCCTTTGAAGCAGTTGCCGATTTTGCTAAAGATAAAGTTTCTCAATTTGAAGCAAACCCTTACAATAGAAAGCTTCCTTTAGAATCCGATATTCAATCAAATGGACAAACGGTTAAAGAAAATTATCCAAAGTTTATTCAAGACTATTTAAAAAATCTCTGGAATGCAGAATTTTTAGCTACTAACGATTCAAGAAGAACAATTAAAGTTATTAAACCATATAGGATGCAAGATTTCATGAGAGTTCTTCGAGATAATGGATTTGCAAATACTTATTAAAGAGGAAAATTATGAAACAAAGTTTATTTGATACTGCTTCCTCTCTTAAAAAGGTAGAAGTTAAAATTGATGGAAATACTATTCCTAATGAAGATTTTGTTGAAATAGAGTTACACTGGGAAC
This sequence comes from Lentimicrobium sp., assembly GCA_022758945.1. Taxonomy (GTDB): domain Bacteria; phylum Bacteroidota; class Bacteroidia; order Flavobacteriales; family Flavobacteriaceae; genus Flavobacterium. The sequence goes on from JAEMQE010000010.1 coordinate 2,759, forward strand.
ATGATTCTTTTGAAGTTCAAGGAATCATGATTCTTAAAGATAATACAGACTTAAATTCATTTTTTGTTAATTGGGATAGAAAAATTGTCAATGTGTTTGTCACTGATCTTCTTGGAGAAAACTTCTCGAGAGATTTTTATATTGTTAAATTATCAGAAGCAAAAGGAGAAAAAGCAAATGATAAAATGCTTGAAATTTCTCTTGTTGATAAATTAAGTTTTGAATTAAAAAATACATACTATTCTAAGAGTTATTCTGGACAAACTCTTTCACAAATAATTGATGATATTTGGAGTACCTTTAAATTTGATGATCTTTATGATAAAAAATATGTACAAAAACAATTTTCGCAAACAAAAGAAGTCTACGACGGAATAGTTGTTCCTCAAGACAGAAGTCTTTATGATTTTTTTGCCTATCAGTTAGATCAGGAAGGATATGTTTGGTTTCAGCAAAAAGATGCTATTTGTATTAAAAGTGTTCGAGAAGTTCTCCCTGCAGCGCTTCAAGCAGATAAGAGTAAAGATTTCACTGAAGATGTAGAGAATCCAAATTATGGGTTTAAAATTCTTGAATTCTCTGGAAATTATATGAATTTTTATGAAAGTTTAAAATTACCAGCAAGCACGAACTATTTTTATAACTACGATGAAAAAATAATGAAAACTATAGGAAATAATATAGAAGATATTTACGACAGTTTAAAATCCGCAAATATTGATGAAAAATATATTCAACCAACCAAAGGGAAACGTTTTGTAGTAACCGAGAAAAATCTTAATTGTGATAATGTTCTTTTAGATACATATTTACATTATATGGAAAATGTAAAGTTAGAAATTTTTGTTCCCGGTAATTCAAAAGGGAACAGATTATTTGAAAAACGAAATGCATTTTTCAAAGGTTCATCATTGCATCAAGAAGGACACTCTGAAGGTAATACCAAACTCCAAGGAGAATTTTTGGTATTTTCTATTTATGATAAAATATTAGGAGATAAAATGATCAGTAAAATTAATATTTGTAGACTTAATAACACTACAAGTTTTGCTCAAAATCCTGCAGCAACGACGACAACTACTGCTGCACCTACAGCAACAACAGCACCAAGTATTGTTCCTACTCCTGCTGTTGCACCTGCCGCGGTAGTTCCTCCTGTTACTCAACCATCAGGTGCAACATTGGCAGC
>JAEMQE010000221.1 GCA_022758945.1 Lentimicrobium sp.
CTTTCAAAGCGATAGTTGATTTGGTAAAGTAGTCCAATTCGCAATACAACATGAAAAAGCCACCGGTAAGGTGGCTTTTTTGCGTTTAGGGGAGAATGGGGAAATGGGAAAATAGAAGAATGGAAAATGGTAGGTGAAAAGTGGAAGGCCCTGAGGCTGAGAGGTGGCGAGAATTTTTCGGCAGTGAAGATCAAGAGTTATAATACGTGATAAAACCATAACTGTTGAGATGAGTATTTCAATCTCTCTATTTTCTGACCTGAAAATACTGCCCCTTTAATGAATATACATAAACTATATTTCCTATAACCTGATAAATTATCCTGTCGGATTGAGAGATACGCCTCGACCATTTACCTGATAACTCATGTTTTAAGAGCTCAGGCTTTCCTATTCCTGAAAATGGTGTTTCTAAAATATTTTCTAAAAGGGTTCTTATCTTTTTTAGCACAAGCGCATTACCTGTTTTTGACCAATATTCCAGATCTTCCTGTGCCCTGGTAGTTAGTTCTATTTCCATACATCATCGGGCGTTATTTTTTTTGTACGCCCGGCAATAATATCTTTATCACCCTCAAGAATTTTCTCTACAAATTCAGAATTATAGGGCGTTTTCGCTTCTTCAAAAGAAATTTTTAAGGCTTTCATAAAAGCCTTTATAGTGTTTAACTTCTCCTTACTGTCAGGATATACTATAAGTGTTTCCATAAAGTAAAATTTCGCATTATTTATTTTACAAAATTACGATTAAATAAATCATGTTTTTAGCTACAAATAAAAAAAATGGAAAGTAGAAGCAAGAATCCCTGCGGCTGAGAGGTGGCGGGGATTTTTTTTTGGAACCACGCGAAAGGATTCGCGCGATAGCGGGGATAGTTGATTTGGTAAAGTAGTCCAATTCGCAATACAACATGAGAAAGCCACCGGTGAGGTGGCTTTTTTGCGTTTAAGGGAGAAAGGGGAAAGGGGAAAGGGAAAATAGAAAATGGAAAATAGGAAGTGAAATTTGCAGTGAGAGGTAGTGGGAATACCCTGGGAAAAACGCGCGCGCGGATGGGGAACGGGCATAATTTTGTATATTTGTTACTACTTAAAATAACTTATTAAAGTGAAAAGTCAATTTATCAGGCGATAAGCGAATGGCTATCTAAAAAAAATAAGGTATGCAAAAGACCTATAAAATATTAATGCATAAAGAACCGGAAGGCTCTTATACTGTTTCGGTTCCGGCCTTGCCTGGCTATGTTACGTATGGTGATACGGTTGAACACGCAATACTAATGGCACGGGAGGCTATGCCGAAGCCCTTCGAGAAAGTATTCTCAAAAAAGCATTTGAAGTCAAGCTATTAAGCTAAACAGAAATAGAACTTTGAAAAAAGCAACAGATTACGAAACTGGAAGCGAATTGCTCAAAAAAATAAAAGCAGAGAAATTAACAACCCTTCGACAGGCCCAAGGTAAAAAGAAAGATAGTATTAAAATCAGCAAGAAATAAATATGAGCAACGAAATGGATTTGTCGAAATATAGACCCAATAGAGAATTTTTACTTTATAAAACCGATAACGGTGATATCAAAATAGATGTTTTGTTGCAAAACGAAACTATTTGGCTGCCTCAAAAAAAGATTGCAGCGCTTTTTGATGTTAATGTACCTGCAATATCAAAGCATCTGAAAAATATTTTTGACAGTGGCGAATTAGATGAAAAAGTGGTTGTTTCCATTTTGGAAATAACCACTCAGCACGGCGCTATTTCCGATAAAACGCAAAGTAACCCCACGAAACATTACAATCTCGATGCAATAATTGCGGTTGGCTATCGTGTAAACTCAAAAAGAGCTACTCAATTTAGAATTTGGGCAACTGCCGTTCTAAAAGAATTTATTATAAAAGGCTATACAATGGATGTGGAACGGTTGAAAAATCCACAGCCAATTTTCGGGCAAGACTATTTTAAAGAACAGCTCGAAAAAATTAGGGATATCCGAAGTTCGGAACGCAGGTTTTACCAGCAAATAACTGATATTTATGCAGAGTGTAGTATTGATTATGATTACAATTCGGAAATTACAAAAGGATTTTTTGCCACTGTACAAAACAAACTGCATTGGGCAATTACAGGGCAGACTGCTGCCGAAATAATCGTTTCGAGGGCAAACCACGAAAAAGAAAAAATGGGTTTAACCAGTTGGAAAAATTCACCCGACGGGAAAATCAGAAAATCAGACGTTTCTATTGCTAAAAACTATCTTTCAGAAGATGAGTTAAAACCCCTCAACCGAATTGTTTCTATGTATTTAGATTATGCCGAAGACCAAGCTGAGCAAGGAAACGCAATGACAATGAAAGATTGGGCTGAAAAATTAACTGCATTTCTGCAATTTAATCAAAAGGAAATTTTGCATAACTCAGGAAAAGTAACTGCTGCAATAGCAAAAGAATTTGCCGAAAATGAGTTTGAAAAGTACAAGCCAATTCAAGATAAATTGTTTGAAAGCGATTTTGATAAAGAAATAAAGAAACTATTAAAAAATTAGTAAATGTCGGAAAGTGCAATCATATCAAACCCAAATAATGCTGTTGAAAAATCGTTTAATAGATGATACTGTAGATGAGATAAGCCAAGAATTTGAAAATCTGACAACACCAAAGTGAACTCAAAAGTGGCGGAGATTTTTTTTAGTAACACGCAAAAGGATTCGCGCGATAGCGGGGATAGTTGATTTGGTAAAGTAGTCCAATCCGCAATACAACATGAGAAAGCCACCGGTGAGGTGGCTTTTTTGCGTTTGGGGGATGGGCGAAATAGAAGAATTGAAAATGGGAAATGGAAAGTGAAAATACTTGCGGCTGTGTGGTGGCGTTGATTATTACCGGCACGTATCCGAAAATAAGATACGCGCCAACCAGAGGTATTAATATCAGTACGATTAGAAAATAAGATGTCCGCCAACCATGAATTATGTTAAACTATTCCGGATAAATTCCGGTTATTTGACTTTATATCTCACTGTAAGGGCGTTATCCAAATTATTGAATGTGTAATCTCCCTGATGTTTCACTTTATCATATGCATAGCTTAAAGTCCCACTTACTGTGTTAGAGAAAATCGTTTCCGAATCTGACCCATCTCTGTCTTTTAAATAAATACCTGTAACGCCTAATTTTATTGCTATGTCAGGAATTTCAAAAGTTTTTGGCAGATAAGCCGGGTCTAAATTATATAGGGTTTTAGATTCATAGGAAGGAGACATATTTGATTCCTTAATGCTGATAAAAACATCGGGTAAGGCTGAGATGCCTGTACTGTCAGCGTCCCAATCCATAGTATCATCAGGATACCTTTTATGCTCATTAACATTGTTTAATACTATTTGATAAACCAGGCATTCCCCAACTCTGACCTTTTGATATGAAGTGTCAGAAGCAGTAATATAATTATCACGCACAATTAATTTTATTGTGTAATTACCTGGTTTTTCGTAGCTGTGAAACGGGCATGACTCATTTGATGAGAAACCATCTCCGAAATCCCAGAGATAGTAAGTGGAAATGCTATCGCTCAGGTTTTTAAGGGCAACATTTTCGCCAACCTTAAGCAATGTATCATAAACTAAGAAATCGGCATTTACTTTGTTTTCAGTTTCTTTCCGGCATCCAGCCAAGGCACAAATTGTACAAAACATCAGGAATAATCTTTTCATAGCTAAATAGTTTAAATTAATAAGAAATGGACGTAATCCTAAATTATATCTGCTACTACAAATATAGATAGTTTTCCTTCATATTCATTTTAATTCAATAATTTTCTATTTTGCCCCAAAATTATTTCAGACACTCGGTTCGTTCAAA
>JAEMQE010000277.1 GCA_022758945.1 Lentimicrobium sp.
ATCAATCGCATAGATGCAGAATTGAATGGGTTGTTTTAGTACTCAACTCTTTTGGTAGCCTTCAGAACTCTCCTAAGGAGATATAGCTGAGACTGATATAAATTTAATCTAGAAAAATATAAGTCTCATGCATTTTAAAAGCAAATCAATTTGTGCATTTTTAATTTTTACTTTTCTGCTACAAAGCTGTACAGTTTATCAAAAAACGCCTGTTTCAATCTCGGAAGCAATAACCACGAACAATAAGGTAGTCATTACTAAAACTGACTTCACGAAGCATAAATTTAGAAGAATTGAACAAATCGAGGGGCAGTATTATGGAGTTATAAAATCTAATGGAAACCGTGTTAATGTTCCATTAATAGAAAGCGATATTAAATCGATACGTATTTTAGACGAAAAAAAATCAAAATGGAAAACAGCTGGGGTCATTGTTGCAGCTAGTATTGCAACACTCTTAATAGCCTCTGCTATAATTTCAACAAGCATTGATAATAGCATGAAACATATTGACATCCTTCCCTATTAATGACAAAAGAACATAAATTTAAGGTTTATATAACAGAAAATGCCTCGCAATTGCGAGGCATTTTCTGTTATATAAACCTTTGTCAAAGTTTGAAACTTTGACAAAGATTATATTATTATTTCAAAGCTTCCACTTTTGCTTTTACTTCTTCTAATGAACCTTCAAAAACCTGAACGTTTACATTTCCTTTTTCGGAAGTGGTTACAGTGGCTTTTGCTTTTCCGTTAGTATTGATGATTTCAACTTTAATGTTTTTATCATTCATTCCTTTTTTAGCACAACAGGCTTTTTCTCCCTCCGTTGCTATGAACTTTCCATTAGCATCATAATGTGACATACACATTTCTTTTTGCTCTGGAGTACATCCTTTGGCATCACACATTTTAGCACATTCTTCTTTGCTCATTGTGGCGCATTTAGACATATCACAACCCATTGGCATTGCTTCTTTTCCATTCATCATTGGACATTTTGATTGCATCATCATCTCCATTTTACCACATTTGTTGGCTTCGTTAGAAGCGCTTCCGTTTCCTAAAATTGGAGCAATTACTAACCCAATCAAACATGTTAATTTAATCAAGATATTCATTGATGGTCCAGAAGTGTCTTTGAATGGATCTCCAACAGTATCTCCGGTTACCGCTGCTTTATGCGCATCAGAACCTTTGAAACTCATTGCTCCATCAACTAAAACTCCTGCTTCAAAAGATTTTTTTGCATTATCCCAAGCACCACCTGCATTGTTTTGGAAAATAGCCCAAACCACACCAGAAACTGTAACTCCAGCCATATATCCTCCTAACATTTCAGCAACCATTGAGTTTGCAATGGCATCACCCCTATAAACAAGTTCACCTAACAAGACAATTCCAATAGGAAAACCAATTGTCAAAATCCCTGGTAATATCATTTCGTGCAAAGCGGCTTTTGTAGAAATATCGACACATTTTGCATATTCCGGTTTTCCGGTTCCTTCCATAATTCCTGGAATTTCCCTGAACTGACGACGCACTTCATTTACCATATCCATTGCAGCTTTTCCAACAGAATTCATTACCAATGCAGAGAAAACTACTGGTATCATTGCACCAACGAATAACATTGATAAAACGGGTGCTTTGAAAATATTGATTCCATCGATTCCTGTGAAAGTCACATAAGCAGCAAACAAACCTAAAGAGGTCAATGCAGCCGAAGCGATTGCAAATCCTTTTCCGGTTGCAGCAGTGGTGTTTCCAACTGAATCTAAAATATCAGTTCTTGTACGAACTTCTTTTGGTAATTCACTCATTTCGGCAATTCCTCCAGCGTTGTCAGATATTGGTCCAAAAGCATCGATTGCTAATTGCATAGCCGTTGTAGCCATCATTGCAGATGCAGCAAGTGCAACTCCGTAGAAACCTGCGAAAGAATATGAGATCCAAATGGCTGCAGATAAAACAAGTACTTTTGGAAATGTAGAAATCATACCCGTTGATAAACCAGCAATGATGTTAGTTCCAGCTCCAGTTGAAGATTTTGCAACAATTGCCAATACTGGTTTTGTTCCTAAACCCGTGTAATATTCAGTAACTGATGAGATAATTGCCCCAACTACCAATCCTACGATTGAAGCATAGAAAACTCTCATGGAAGAAATTTCTTTTATTCCTTCGCCAAAGAAATTCATTTTCATTGTTGAAGGCAACATATATTTAATTAATAAGAAACAAGCAATAGCTGTTAGTAAAATAGAAACCCAGTTTCCAATGTTTAATGCTCTTTGCACTTGTGCTTCTTTTGCATCATTATCAGTGATTTTAACTAACATAGTTCCAATGATAGAAGACAATATTCCAAAACCAGCGATTGCCATTGGCAATAAAACAGGCCCAATTCCACCAAAGGCATCTTGAATGTTTCCACCCATATCTTTAATCACATAGTTTCCAAGAACCATTGTAGCAAGAACTGTAGCAACATAAGAACCGAATAAATCCGCACCCATTCCAGCAACGTCACCTACGTTATCTCCAACATTATCTGCAATTGTAGCAGGATTTCTTGGATCGTCTTCCGGAATTCCAGCTTCGACTTTACCTACTAAATCAGCTCCAACATCGGCAGCTTTTGTATAAATTCCACCGCCAACACGTGCAAACAAAGCTATAGATTCAGCTCCAAGAGAGAAACCAGCTAATGTTTCCAATACAGTAGTCATATCTTCAGTTGAAGTCCAAACTCCACCCATATATATATAATAAAATAAAATGAAGAATCCTGTAAGTCCTAAAACAGCCAAACCAGCTACACCTAACCCCATTACTGTTCCACCACCAAAAGAAACTTTTAGCGCTTTTGGCAAACTGGTTCGAGCAGCTTGTGTTGTTCTAACATTTGTTTTTGTTGCTATTTTCATTCCCAAATTTCCCGCCAAAGCCGAAAAAATTGCTCCAAAAATAAATGCAACAACAATTAATAAATGCGTTGATGTTCCTGGTATAAAAGTTATCCCAGCCAAAACAATACTTGCCAAAACCACAAATGTTGTTAATAATCTATATTCGGCATTAAGAAAAGCTAATGCACCTTCTTGGATATATTCTGAAATTTCTTTCATCTTACCATCTCCAGCATCTTGCTTTAAAACCCAGGCTCTTTTGACAACCATAAAAGCTAATCCAATTAACGCCAATATTATTGGCACATAAATCATTATTGTATTCATAAAAAATATTTTTGGTTATTTTTAATTTCTGCAAATGTAACAAACCTGAACAAATAAAAAAGCAATATTCTGTGTGGAATATTGCTTTTTTATCAAAACATTTAGGGAAAAATTATTTAATGCTAAATAATCCTTTTGGTTTATTCTCGATATCGTCAAAACGCTTAGTACATTCTTCTATGATTGCAAATGCCTGGTTTATATCACCCCAACCTTCAACATCAACAATTTTGTGTTCAAGATCTTTGTAAACTTGAAAGAAATGCTCGATTTCTTTTAATAAATGAGGATTAACATCAGACAGATTTTCTAACGTATTCCAGATTGGATCTGATACAGGCACACAGATAATTTTTTCATCTGGTCCTTTATCGTCTGCCATGTGAAAAACGCCAATTGGCTTTACTTCCATTACACATCCAGGAAAAGTAGGCTCATTAATTAAAACCAAAACATCCAAGGGGTCACCGTCTAGTGCCAATGTTTCTGGTATAAATCCGTAATCTGCAGGATACATCATTGACGAGAACAACATTCTGTCAAAACGCATTCTTTTTGTTTTGAAATCATATTCGTATTTATTTCTACTTCCTCTTGGTAT
>JAEMQE010000099.1 GCA_022758945.1 Lentimicrobium sp.
GTGATTGGGAACACAGTTGAAGTCGTTCCAGAAATCGTTCCGGCGCAAGCATCGGTCGTGGTTGGCACAGTAGGTGTCACCGAACATTGTGCCGTTACGTTTGCCAAAGTTGGAACAATTGGTGCCACCGTATCGTCAATAATTACATTTTGGTTTTGAGTCGAAGTATTTCCGTTTCCATCATTATATGTCCAAGTAACAACAGTCGTTCCTTGAGAAGTTATTGGGAAAACCGAAACAGTTGTGCCTGTTATTGTTGGTACACAATTACTAGTTGCCGTTGGTGCAGTTATGCTTGCCACTGAACATTGCGCTGTTACATCAGGTAAATTTGTTACAGTAGCAACTGGAGTTGTACAAGCTGCAGAAATAGTAAAGGTTTGTCCTCCTAAAAAAGCAGAATTAATTCCGTTGATTGAAAATTTAAAATTGTCTGGATTTAAGTTTAAACCATTATGAACGTATGTTATCAAATTATTGTTAATGTCAGTTTGGGTAAATGTCCCTCCAAGAAGCAACGCTACATTGTTTAGTTTTAAGATACCATTTGTTGGAAGTTGTGTTATTGTATAGGTTAATTGTGTTGCACTAGCACTAGGTTGACTTGCCGTTAATTGACTTTGTGAGATCAAAGCTGTCATCCCGAGTGTTAAATTAATAGCATTGTTTACAAGCGAAATATTATTAACAATTTGTAATTTTCCACAAACAGTTACCTGAAAATCTGTAAATGTTCCTCCAGAAGTATTAGCACCTCTATCGGTTGCTAGTAAAACCCAAGTTCCTAAAGAACTTGTACCATTAAATTTAGTTAAAGATTGACTCGCTTGTTGGGTTCCACTCATAGCTGGTGTAGTTCCACTACAAGTTGGAGCTGTCGTTCCAGCATCATCAAAATGAACATCAATGTTTGCTCCAGTACAATCTCTATTGTAAATTTCTGCAAAAATTCCAGTTGGACCACTAAATTGCATTTTTATATCTGCCATAGAAGCGTGAGTTGCTTTTACATAAAAACTCACTTTACTAATAATAACATTATCTGCAACATCCATTCTTGCACTTACTGCATTTGTTGTTCCAGTTTCCCAAGTAAAATCATTGTTTTCGTAATATTTATTCGTGTAGGTTTTACAAAAATCACTTGCAATTTGAAATACGAATGTTTCTGAATTTGTTCCAGTTATGCAGGAATTTACGGGTCTAACTCTCCAATAATTGATTGTTCCTGTTGTTAAATTAGTTGTTTGATAGGAGTTGCTAGTAACTGTTGCTGTTTCTATAATTGTCGAAAAAGTTGGACTCGATGCTATTTCTACAATATAAGAAGATGCGCTTGTTAAAGCAACCCATTGTAATAAAACCGAAGTTTGCTGATTGGTTGCTCCGTTTATCGGAGAAGTCAATGTTATGTTTCCAATATTATTATCAAATACCTTTAAGGTTAGTGGTAAATTTATATTTGCCGATGTTGAAGTACCATTTGCATTAAACGAATAATTTCCTGTTGCAACACCACTAATACCTGATATAGTCATTGTAACAGTACCAGCAGTACTTCTTGTAGTTGGCGAAAATGTAGCAGTTGCTCCAATGGGTAAACCAGTGGCTGAAAATGTAGTGTTTTCAGCAAATCCTGGTGCAGGAGTATAATTTAAAGTATAAACAGCATCGGTTGGCTTACATACAGAAACGGTAGGTTGCGTAGCAGTCAAATCAAAAGTATTTGCTTTTATTTCAAAATTGGCATTCGATATATCAAAGAAAATATTGGCTGCAGCCTCAACTTTAATTCTATTATTTGTTCCAATAGTATTGGGCACCGTTATGGCTTGTGTCCCGTCATTTGGAGTGCCTGACGCAAGAGTTATAGGATAAGTTAAACCACCATCAGTAGATAATTTAATATTTACATTTATCGAATAAGTAGCTGTAGCAGTACTCGCTACATTCCAAGTTACTGTTTTTGATTCGCCAACATACCATATAGTCGAAGTGTCTGGTGCCGTAACAACAAATGGCCCAGCTGTACCAACATTCACAACAACATTATCTTGATTGCTTTGCGGACCTAACGGATTGTTATCTCTAACAGTCAATCTAAAATTTAACGTTCTTGCTACACTAGGCAAAACTTCCCAAGTAGGAGTTACATTGTTTATTATAGCATCAAGATTAGGAAATGTTCTTGACGGAGAAAGCGTTGGAAAAATAGACCTGAACGTTGGTCTGTTTGTACTGGTAGAAACTGGCGGCATCGTTCCGCTTGATGTTCCATTGTCCATTTGTTCCCAACAATAAGTCAACCTTGCTGCGTCTCCAGCATCAGCATCACTTGCAACTCCAGTTAGTATAAAAGGAGTTGATTTTGGAATTGTGTAATCTGGAACAGCTGTTATTATGGGTTCATTATTAGTGGTAACAGTTTCAACATCACAGGTGTTACCGTTTATTGTCGCTGTCATTTGTTGAATACTATAGGCATGAAAATAAGCATCCACATTACTTTGAATATTTGGGGGGCAAATTCCAGCATACGACATAATTGTTGAACCACTTCCTGGTTCCATAGCCGATGCTGAAGAAATTTGACAAGCATTGTTTTGTGTATGAGTAGCTCCAAATTGATGTCCCATTTCGTGACATACATAATCAACGTCAAATTGATCAAATTGTGGGCTTACAATTCCAGTAACACCTTGACCTTTTGTAGAAGCCGTACACGGAACAGATAATGAAGCAATTCCGCCACCACCAGTACTAAATGCGTGACCAATATCATAGGCACCAACTCCAAGTAATCCTGTTATATTTGCTGTATTAGCTCCCAACATTTGTGATCCATCATAATTATCATAAGGATCTGGATCAGGTGAAGCATCAATATTAACATTGTTTCTATATATCAAACGATCTTCACCAGCAACAAGCTGAAATTGAACATTTAAATCGGTTTTGAATACACTATTCACACGAGTAATAGTTGTATTTATCGCCGCCAAAGCTCCTGCAACAGTATTGCCGTAATAAGCTGTATATTCCGAAGTACAAGCAACTGCAAGACGATACGTTCTTGCTTTACCATCGGTTGCATTGGTCGTTTTAGCATTATTTGTAGTTTTAGCTGCCGAAAATTGATTCATATCTGCATTACAAACAAAGAGTTCGTCTGGATTTTTAATGTAATCTTTCTTATCGTAAACTATATAGTTGTTGGGGTCATTTTTTTCCAAAGGATCTATATAAATAGTTTTTTCTCCTGTAATAAGTCCGTTAAGACCACTTGGAGAAATGCTTATGTATATTTTATTCAAAGGATTTTTCTTGCTAACACCGTAAAAAGATTGAATCTCAGGATATTTAGCTTCTAAATCAGGGTGTAAAACACTAATCTTTTCTATACTAAAGGTTTCCATTGTACCGTCCTCATTAGGAAAGTCCAAAAACAGTGGTGTTGCAGTTTTTTTACCTGAAGTATTTATTGTGGCTGTTTTAAAATTAGATTTTATAGATTTAAAATCTAAAGTAAAGCTGCTGTATTTTTTTGGAAAATTTTTCCTAGTTGTATTAGTAGTAATTCTTGAAGATTCTTGCCCTTTTTTTATCGTCCAATTATTAATTGACTGCGCTATAGAAAACTGATTAATTAATAAAACTAGTAACAATGATACTAATAAAGTAAATTTTTTCATAAAAAACATATTTGGAACTTCAAACATATAAAATACATTCTAGAAAACAAATAAAAAAATCGTTAAAATACTTATTTCAACGATTAAACGCATAAAACTACAATAATTTGTGATAAAAATATTATTTTTAAAATAATTGATAA
>JAEMQE010000231.1 GCA_022758945.1 Lentimicrobium sp.
ATATACAAAGACTTTTATTTCTGGCAAGTGGTTTTATAATTTTTTTTTTAATTCCTTTTGCTATCTTTGCTGATATAAATTTACACACTATGTTTCACAAAAATATCAAACTTATTCTCACCGGACTTATTGTAGCTGCTGCTGTTTGGCAATTTACCGAATCTAATATTGGCAATGGAATTTTCCTTATTTTATTGACTGCAATTCCAATTTTTCTTTATTTCAAAAACGAATTTATTTTATTGGCCTTTCTGAAATTAAGAAAACAAGATTTTGAAGGTGCCAAAAAATGGTTGGCGTATATTAAAAATCCCGAAGCCGCTTTGGTCAGAAAACAACAAGGATACTTCAATTATTTACACGGAATTATGCTTTCGCAAACGAATATTAATCAAGCCGAAAAATATTTCAAGAAAGCAATCGAATTGGGATTGTCAATGGATATGGATTTGGCTGTAGCCAAATTGAATCTCGCAGGAGTTGCAATGACACGCAGAAGAAAACTGGAAGCGACCAATCTTTTGAATGAAGCCAAAAAACTGGACAAACAAAATATGCTGACCGATCAGATTAAAATGATGAAGGAGCAAATGAAGAAAATATAATTTCAAAAAAGGCGATTAGAACAAACTCTAATCGCCTTTTTTTCATTCCAAAATTATTTTAGGCAAATTTTCATTAAACCATTTGTATTTATTCAAAATCATTACGTGGGTTCCTCCTTTTACAACAATGCAATTTCGAATGTATTTTATCGGGAAAACATCATCGGCATCCCCGTGAATGTGAATTACACTTTCATCCACAACAGTTCTTTTCCATAAAATCACTTGCTCCACAGCCCAATCTAAATAGCGTTTGTCGCGAACACGAAGGAATTTTTCATACAATTTGAGTCGCTGATTTATTTTTTCACCAAAAGAAAACTTGGACAGACTTTCCACATTCGCAAGCAAATTAGTCGGAATCAGTTTATAAGCTTTAGTGGTTTTTGCTACTTTCATTCTTCGAGGAAACTCTAAATTAGTTTTGACACTCGAAATAATAATTACTTTTCTGGCAGTAATAAATCGCGCCATTTCCTGAACCAAAATCCCACCAAAAGAAACTCCAATCAAAACTGGATTTGGATGAATTATCTTCTGTGTAATTCGCTTGGCATATTCTGGTAAACTCTCATTGTCTAATGGAATTTCCCACTCTAAAAGAACCATTTCAAAAACATCTTCAGGAAGAACAATTCTTTCAAAAATGGAAGAACTTGCCGCTAATCCTGGCATCAAATAAACGGGTATTTTACTCATCTTTGGGCTTTAAACTATTTTGCTACAGCATTACTATATTACTACGAATTTTTCATAAAATTAATTTTTTTATTGAAACCAACTTAGATTTCAACTCAATTTTACCAATAAATTATGACCATTAAGCTATTTGAAGCCAAATTACGAGGCAAGGCTGATTATGGTTGGTCAAAGCCAACTTCTCCTTTTCATTTGGAAATTACTACAATCCCGAGCGTGTTCAATTTGGAATGTTGCGTGTTTTAAATTGATGGTGGAACTGGTTTTGGCACACATCCTCACGACAATATGGAAATCATTACGATTCTGCTCGAAGGAGGTTTGAAACATCAGGACAGTATGGGTAAAGAAGGTGTTATCAGTTTTGGTGAAGTGCAGGTAATGAGTGCAGAAACTGAAATTCAACATTCCGAGATGAATGCAAGCCAAAAAGAATAGGCAAAAACATTACAGCTATGGGTATTTCCTGACAAGCAAGATGTAAAACCTAGATACGACCAGAAATCATTTGATATTGAAAATCAAATCAATACCTTTGTGAACATTGTTTCTCCAAAAGATAAAAATGACGGTCATGCATTATGGGTTCACCAGCAAACTTTCTTTAATCTGGGAATTTTCGAAAAAGATACAAGCATCACTTATAAAGTAAACATTCCCGAAAACGGCATTTATCTTTTCTTGATTGAAGGCGAAATTGAAGTTGACAATCAAATTTTGAAACCAAGAGACGCAATGGAAATAACTGACTTTGAACAATTTGAAATCAAAATCAATTCAAAAGCAAAAATACTATTGGTCGAAGTACCAATGAAATAAATAAACATCATGGAAACTGCAGTCATCATTGAAATCAAAGACAATACTTTTGCCAGACAATTTGAAACTATTACCGAAAAAGGATTGGTTACTGTTGAATACTCGTTTCAGGAGAAAAAAATATTTTTAACTAAAATCAACGTTCCAGATTTATTTGACGACGAGGTATTTATTTCTAATTTACTCCGAAATATTATGGCAATAGCCATTGAAAGAAAACTGAAAGTGGTTCCTATTCTCCCCAAAATAGTTGTTTTCTTTAAAAAGAATCCAATTTACAAAGAGTTACTTCCTCCTGGAATTAGAATATAAAAAAAGAGGCTTTTTCTTTAAAGAAAAAGCCTCTTTTTATGAAAAATCAGAACAGATTAACAATTTTTTATGTAACTCATCTAAACATTATCTTCTTCTTCCTCCGCCACCACCACTGCGACCACCGCCTCCGCTAAAACCACCGCTGCGACCACCATTGCTAAAACTACTACCTCCACCACTACTGCGATTACTAGCTCCATTAAACGAATTCTTAGAACTGGATGGTCGAGAATTATTTGACGCCCCTGATTGACGTGTTGAAGGTGAAGTTGGTCGATTTAAATTCCCATTAGATTGACGTGTTGATGGAGAAGTTGGTCGAGTTAATCCAGAACCTTCGCCAGATTGACGTGTTGAAGCTCCTCCAGATTGACGTGTTGACGCACTATTTCCCCTATTCCTATTATTTCCTGAAGCAGCTCTATTTCCATAACTACCGTTACGCTTGTTATTTGAAACTGTATTAGACCTATTTCTAGAATTATTATTGTAATTATTATAATGGTGCGAATTGTTGACATTAATATTTACCGAACCGTGGTATCCACCATAATAACCTCCGTGACAATGGAAATTATTTGCCCAAAAAACACCAAATGCAATGGTGGCAAATGGATGAAAATAAGGAGGATAATATCCATAATAGTAAGGAGGATAATAAGGCACATAAGCTGGAGAATAGACATACTGCACAATTGGCGGTGATTGTACCACCACGGTAGTTGTAGTTGCTTGAGCTGGAAGATTCATTGTTTCAGAATTTCCTCCAGAATATCCTGGGTTTGTAGTACTACCTGAAGCGCCAGAACCTTTTGGCTCAACAACATAATTTTTTCCATATAAATCTTCATCTCCCACAATTTGTATAGAAGCTTGACCACTTTTATCTTTTGAAACCAAAATCACGGCAACATCTTGAGTTTCTGATTTACTCACGGCAACCTGAAGAACGAAAGAAAAAGAATCACCATCTTTATCGGTAACTACTTTAATAAAATCAACTTTTTTATCGTTATCCAAATCTAAATTGTTGACACCAGTTTTTTCTGCATTTAATGATTTTTCAAAATCTTCTATAGTTTTAGATTTTTGAAATATTTCCATTACAGCATATAAATCCAGATTATCTCCAGGTAATCCTAATGATACTGGCTTGTCTTTGGATTGTGAAAAAATGGGCGTACTGAACAAACTTATTAATACAAATGCAATTGCAAAAAAACTATTCTTCATATTTATTATTTTTAAAAAAATTCAATTATTAAAGGAATTGCGAAATTACCTAAAACCGTGCCAAAGTTAGAATTATTTTTCGATTTCTCGCAAATGTTCCATTTTTTTGTGTGCCAAGAAACCGGCAATATCTTCAAAATGTTCTTTGACTCGTTTGTGTCCAA
>JAEMQE010000113.1 GCA_022758945.1 Lentimicrobium sp.
GGGCTGTTAATTGGTTAATTTTCATTTGTCTTATTGTTTTTTTATTAAAATGATTTTGGCATTGTCGTTTTTGGAAATTTGCTCTATAAAGAGACGGTATTCATCATATTCCGTGTTTTTATACAATCCTTTTTTGATAAAAATCGAACGTTTATAAATCAAATTGTTGTTGTCTTTTTTTATAATTTCAGTTTTGTATTCGCCAAATTTTGAGTTCAATTCAAAATTAGAAGGCATCGATTCGATAGCAAATCCTGTTGGCAAAGCAACTGCAATTTCATCGTTATCATAATAGCCTCTTTGAATTTCGAATGGATTTTTACGGTTTCGAATTCTTTTAACAGCACCGGAAGTTTGATTGTAGCTATTAACCACAAAAATCATTTTATTGTTTGAAATAGTGCCATAATTTGTAGCGCTGATATCAGCATTTTCAGTAAAACTTATTTTTTCTTTGTCGTTTAAGAAAGTTGTTTTATTAATTTTCAAATTATTGATATTGCCCCAATAATTTTTATAATGTGCTTCTTTATCCGTGGGTTGCATTTTTTCAACCCGAACTTTCATTCCATATTGCGATCCTTCAGAAACAATAGTTATTTTCCCAGAAAAATCTCCGTTATCTGATAATGAATAATTCCCTTTACTGATTTGAGCGTTGTCTTTATTTTCATAATTTTTAGTTCTAATTATCTCACCTCCATCAGGTTTTAAAACTAAAACATCTCTGTCGTCAGTGAAATTTGCCTGATACCCGAAAGGATCGTCCTGACTGGTACATTCTAAAAACACGTAATTATCCCCGTTTGGAATAGTTAAAATAATATGATTTCCTTGCTGAGAAACAAAATCGGACTCTATGTTTTGTTTGTCACTATCGCCATACAATTTTGTATAATAAGAAGGAACATCAACTGCATTTAAAAGTGCTTTGGTATAGTTTGAAAGTGCTTTGCAATCACCATAACTCAATCTATCCACATCACTAGCAAGCATTGGCCTCCATCCTCCAATTCCCTCTTGAATACTAACATATCGTGATTTATCCTGAAGATATTTGTAAACTATTTTTGCTTTCTTAATAGGATCTTTTTCATCACCAACCAAGGTTTTCATTTTTGCTTTAGTTTCTTCAGGTAATTCATCTGTACCCGTTAAAATTTTATCTGACCACCATTGTCCAAATTCTTTCCAGGTTTTTGCATTGCCATCAACTCCTTCGAGATTGAAAAACTCCAATCCCATCATAACTCTAGGAAATATTTTACTAATGTCAGGACTGTAATCCTCGTGTTTCTGAGCTAGAATATTAGTAGCAACATAAGACAATTGGATTGAAGTGTCAATCGTCTTTTTTATTTTAAAATTGGAAAAATTTAATTCCTTCTTCCTGAAACCAAGATTTTCAGGATAATTTACATTCAAAATGCTTTTTTCAATACTTAATAGATAATCGTTTAACGGAAACCATTGCGGAATAAAAGCCGTCGTAGATGTTTCTACTTCGCTCTCAAAAACAACTGTATAAGGATATTGAATTGGAGTATAATCTAAATAAATAACCCGACCTTCAGAAAAAAGCGTTCCGCCATCAACAGAACTCTGATTTTTGAAATCTTTCCTTTTTATTTTTTTTATTTCGTTTCCAAAAGCATCAAAAACTGTTGCTTGAATACTTTCAACTATTGTTCTCTTGTCGTAATTTTCGTAAGCATCAATAGCACCTTGCCCTTTTTCGTTTAGAACTGTAACTACTCTTTTCTTCTTGACATTCATTTTTCGTTGGGAAGAAATGACAATGTCAATCTGGTCTAAACGCACCACCGCATTGGCATTTTGTTTTAAACTATCAGGAATAAGAAGTGTAGAAAACTCAGTCTTTTGGGAGTAAAGTGAGGTGGAAAATAAAAAAATAATGAACGAAGTCGTAATAAATTTCATATAGGGGATATTTCCTCAAATTTATGAAATTTTTCTTAAGAGTAATCCTAAATTACTCTTTGTTTTTAGAATCAATTATTATCGTTACTGGTCCATCGTTGAGCAATGCTACTTTCATATCAGCACCAAAAATTCCAGTTTGTACTTTCTTCCCTAATTCGTTTTCTAATTGTTGAACGAAATTCTCATAAAGCGGAATGGCAAGTTCGGGTCTTGCCGCTTTAATATAGGAAGGGCGATTGCCTTTTTTTGTCGAAGCCTGAAGGGTAAATTGAGAAACAACAATAATACCGCCGTTTACATCTTTGACGGACAAATTCATCACCTCATTTTCATCGCCAAAAATACGAAGATTGGCTATTTTTTGGCTCAGCCAAATTATATCTTCTTGCGAATCAATATCTTCGATTCCAATTAGAACCAGCAATCCGTTTTGAATTTCAGCCACAATTTTAGCGTCGATGGTTACGGAAGCAGAAGAGACTCTTTGGATTACTGTTTTCACTTTATTTATGATAAAAGTTCAACTCCTTAAGCTTGTCTATCAAAGAATTTTTAAACTTCATATAGGATGGTAATTTTTCAAGTTGGGAAACATCTGTTTTCTGACCAATTATTTGATATAAATCAGAAATCGTTAATCCTTTATTTCTTTTCCTTTTTACTTGTTTCTCTTTCGAAAGCCTAATAATATTTTCAATCACAGCTTTTGGATTCGCTATTTCTTCAGGGTTTTTATGTATACCTAACTCCAAATCTGAACCTTCTATTCCAATTTCATTTTTTAAAAGTTCTTTGTCAGCTAGCATCCAAGATTCAGTCATTTGAATCGGAACAATCGCAACTATTTTTTTACACACTTTTTCATCCTCTTGCTCATCGATTAATTCTTTGGAAGGAATAATTTTGGTGCTAAAAATAATAGAGTCATCTCTGTTATCAGAATCAGTATGAATAAATAAAATTAAAATTTCAAAATCATTTTTAGCTTTTTCAGCTGCTTTTAGGACTTGCTGCTTAAAACTTAAACCTGTTTTTTCTATTTTGATAATTTCTAATTCTGTTTCGATGTAACCAGAACATTCAATAGCTAGATTTTCTAAAGTTGTTTTTACAACGCTTTCCAAAAAACGAATATCAGTTGTTCCTTCAGTAAAAAGACCAGTTAAAAGAAAATTGCTCATATTAAATTATATTATATTCAAAATCAGCAGTTTTTAAATAATCTTGAACAATAGAAAGTGTTAATTTTCTATCTTGCTCAGTAAAGACCAAATTTAATTGTTGAGTGTTTTCTTTAAGAACAGGACTTATTTTAGTTGAGTTTAACTTTAATCTTTCGCCATCAATATCAGAAATAGAAGTTCTCATTTGAGCATACCAAATACTTACATTAGAATTATTTTCCCATTTGAGCATATTACCAACTAATACTGGCGAATGTGAATTTACTATTACCTGACGCAAAGGTGTTTCTACCTCATCAAAATCAACACTTAAATCTTTTAGCAACTCAGTCATAGCTTCAATCAGAAAAGGATGTATGCCATTTTCAATTTCTTCAATACAGAGTAATCCCGTAAATTTATAGTCAAATTCTAATGTGCACAAAGCCAAAATTCTTAATGTTCCTTCTGAAAGTACCCCGGAAGAGAATTCTTTCTTATATTTATCTTTTAACTTTATTAAGTATTGTTTATTTTCTTTGTCATCAATGACGACAACTTCAATGAAATTTGGCAAAAAACTATTTAATTTTCTTGAAATGTCCACAAGATTAAATTTATCTTCCTGTTTGATTCGATATAAAGCTGCCGCCAAGTTTTTC
>JAEMQE010000290.1 GCA_022758945.1 Lentimicrobium sp.
ATATAAAATAATATTTATAGTTGTGTTTTCTTTGCCGATGATGCTATTGGCACAGGAGCAAAAAGACACCATTGTTCCCGTTAAAGCAGAACTAGAACGTGCCGCTTTTGAAAGCACTTCATTAATAGAAAGTCAATCCAATCGTGTGTATTCAAAAGGAACCATAGAAATGATTATGAATCACCGTTTTGGACTTGTAACAGGAACTAATGATATGATTGGGATTTGGGCGCCTGCTGATATTCGTATTGCATTAAATTACTCCATAACAGATCGTATTACCGTTGGTTTTGGAACTACTAAAGACAATAGATTGCAAGATTTTAGTCTGAAAGGAGCTTTGTTGCGCCAAACGGTTAATGGTAAAATGCCTGTGAGTGTAACTTATTATGGAAATATGGCCATTAGTGCCTTGCCAAAAGAGAATTTCTATCACACCTCAGATCGTTGGTCCTTTTTTAACCAATTGATAATAGCAAAACGCATCAGTAAAGCACTATCTTTTCAGTTAGCACCAAGTTATTCTCATTATAACGTTATTGATGCTCCAATGAGCAATGATTTATTTGCTGTTGAATTTGGAGGTCGTGTAAAAGTTACTTCTGATATGTGTATTTTGTTGGATGTTAACCAACCCATTACTTCTCAGGAAATTGCTCCTAAATCAGGGTTTAGTACAGGTGTTGAATTTTCGACTGTTGGACATACGTTTCAAATTTTCATAAGTAATTACAGAGGAATAGTAAATCAACAAAGTAATATGTTCAATCAAAATGATTTCTTCGAAGGTGATTTTGCCATAGGATTTAACATTTCAAGAACTTGGTAGAATGTTAAATAAAGCATTTGTCAATAAACAACAAATGCTATGAATTGAATTAAAAAAGAGGATTTTCATTCCAATAAGGATGGGTTTATCCTCTTTTTCTTTTTTGATAAATGGGATAATTATGTCTCTTATTGAATTATGAAACGAAAAGCCCTGATATTACTCGTCTGAATAAAAATATAAAAAACAAAAGAGTATTAAAAATAATTTAAAAGTATGATAAATATCATTGAAATATGTAAATGAAATACAGAAATTTACATCACAATTTAAATACAATTTGAACAAACCCATATTCTGGGTGTAATCTTATATTGTACTGAATTTTTAAAAAGTAATATAAACATTATGGAAAAAGAAAACAATAATTCATCCAGAAGGAATTTTCTAAGGCTAGGAGCTTTAGGAGGAATAGCCTTGGCAGGAACTGCAATTGCAAAAGCGGTTACTGATGAAAGTCCAAAAACTACCGGTAAAAAAGTAAAAGTGCTAACGGCTGATGGTAAATTAATTGAAGTAGATAGTTCTCTTGTTGATCACCATGCCTCGAATGATAAATTTAGTAAAGAAGAAGTTCGTCAAGGAATTGAAGGGAAAAAATTCATAAGAGTTATTGACTTGGCTCGATGTGCCAATGAAAGAAAATGTGTTGAAGGATGTCAGAAAGCGCATAATATTTTAGCTCCAGTAGAATATCTTAAGGTGAAAAAGATGCAAAATTCACCTCTTGAATCCCCTTATTGGTTTCCTACCATGTGTTACCATTGTGATAATCCTCCTTGTACAAAAGTTTGCCCGGTAGATGCCACATTCAAACGTTCAGACGGGATTGTTGCCATAGACAATGATCGTTGTATAGGCTGTAAATTCTGTATGGCAGCTTGCCCTTATTCAGCTCGTACATTCAATTTTGGAAGACCTGAACAAGTAAAATATAGCGAAGAACACAAAAATGATACTTCAGATCCAAACCACTGTATAACACCTTACGCACAAGAAGGAACTGTTGCTAAATGTGATTTCTGTACAGATCGTTCAGCTCATGGATTATTACCGGCTTGTGTTGTTGAATGTCCAAACGGAGCCATATTTCATGGTGACGAATTAGAAGATGTAGTGACTAACGGTGAAGATACCTTTAGACTTAAAAAACTGCTAGCAGACAGGGCTGGATATCGTCAATTTGAAGAATTGGGAACTAAACCACGTGTGTATTATTTACCTCCAGTGAAACGTAATTTCCCGTTTGAAGATGCAACCGAAGCTCATAATACAAAAGAATAATCTTTAAAAAGTAACATTATGCCTGAAGATAAAAATAAAAATAAATCAACTAAATACGAAACCTTTACCCAGGAAGAGTATATGATTATGAAAGATGATTTGCTTCGTCCAATCGAAAAAATTGGCAAAGCAGGTAAAATATGGATTGCATTTCTAATTGCAGTTTGCTTAGCAGGAGTTGTTGCTTATTATATTCAAGAAACTAAAAGCAAATATGTAACTGTTTCGCTTAGAGATTACACTATGTGGGGAGTTTACATTTCAAACTTTGTGTTTTTTGTTGCATTGAGCTTAGTGGGTGTTCTAATGTCGGCCGTACTTAAATTGACTCATTTTGAGTGGTACAGACCACTTTCCAGAATTGCCGAAGTTATTGCTGTGGGGGCAATTATGCTGGCTGGTGTTAGTATCGTTGCCGCAATGGGAAGTCCTGACAGATTATATTATTTAGTAACCCACGGACGAATTCAGTCTCCAATTGTGTGGGATATTATTGTAATTATGACTTATTTAGCAACGAGTATTATTCTGCTTTTTATTCCATTAATTCCTTCTTTATCAACTTGTAAAAATCATTTGAAAAATTTACCAAAATGGCAATTAAAAATGTATGACATCCTTTCGTTTGGATGGGAAGGAACGCCAGAACAATGGAAAATATTAAAAAGAACGGTAAAAATATTAACAATATTAGTAATCCCATTGGGGATTTCGATTCATACCGTTACAGCTTGGCTTTTTGCATTAACTTTAAGATCAGAATGGGATAGCACAAATTTTGGAGCTTATTTCGTTTCAGGTGCCTTTTTGTTAGGTTCGGCTGCAATGATTCTTGCCACTTTTATATTTAGAAAAGCATATAAATTAGAGAAATATTTAACCGAAATGCATTTCGATAAATTAGGGCAAGTAATGGTACTAATGGGATTAATTTATGCGTATTTTAATATCAACGAATATCTTGTTCCAGCCTATAAAATGTCAGGATTACACGCCAATCATTTATTGAATTTATTTATTGGAGATGATGCACCTTTTTATTGGTCAGTTGTTTTTTTCGGAATTGCGGTACCAAGTATTTTGCCAATGTTTAAAAAATTGAGAAAACCAGTACCACTTACCATAATAGCTCTCGCAGTTTTTATTGCCGGATGGTGGAAACGTTATTTGATAGTTATTCCGGGTCTTCTTCATCCGTATCTTCCAATCCAAGATGTTCCTGCTTCCTGGACTCATTACAGTCCGAGTTTGATAGAGTGGACCATTGTTGCTGCGACTTTTGCTGCAATGATGCTGATTGTAACCTTGTTTTCAAGATATTTTCCTATCATATCCGTTTGGGAAGTTGCAGAAGGTAAATTAGAAGGAAAAGAAGAAATAATTAACTATAAATAATCCACAGATGGGAAAGTATAACTATTTTATAGCAACTTGCATCATGATTTTGTTCTCAATAACAACTTCTTATGCACAAGATAAAGAAGCAAAAATTACACTGACTTTTGAAAAAGCTGATTCTCTTTATGTTTGCAAGGCTTTGGTCACTTCTGAAGGTCAGCCAGTGGTTGAAGTTCCAGTAAATTTATCTGTGAAACGTTTGTTTAGTAACTTAGCTATTGGTGATGCTGTTTCAACAGATTCAACAGGT
>JAEMQE010000033.1 GCA_022758945.1 Lentimicrobium sp.
ATATAAAAACCATTTTTGAATTCACAAAGTTTATTTAGACTAAATATAAATAACTAATTGCAGAATTATGGATATAGTTGAAATTTAAAATGACGACCAAAACTATATCTTTCTTTTTTAGAAATAAAGTGCTGTTTTTACTTCGTTTTCTTCATCGAATATTTCGCAGAACTCGGTTTTCCTTGTTGAATTCCTGAAATTTCGATTACTACGCTGTCGTTTGTAATCTTTGAATAACTAATTTTTTGAGGAAAATCATTTTTTCGATTTTCAAAAATCAATTGCTTCTCAATAGTATCGTTCTGACTAAAAGTTATAGGTTCGTCATTGTTCTGACCTTTTATGGTAGAAATATAAAAAAGCGCTGCACCTTTTTGTTTCAGTTGCATTTTTTCAAAATGCAAAGTATCCTTTCCTTTGATAAAATAACTTTCTCCGTTGAAGATACTATCGCTTACTTTCGTCCAAGTTTCGGAAAGATTTCCTTCGGCCAAATTGTTTTCCCATTTCCCCAAAAGCCAATCAGCCACCACTATTTTAGATGCCTCTTTTGATTTTAAGCAGGAAGTAAATGTCAGTGCTATAATGAGAATAAGAATTGATTTTTTCATATGAGGGGTTTATTAGTCAATAATAACTTTTCAAAATTAGGAAAAAGATCGGAATTATGATTATGCAGTAGTTCTAATATTTAGTATTTGATTCAGGATTGATTATGTTTATTCTTGCTATTTGTCACGCTGGAAGCGTCTAAATTATAGTGCTTCGTTTGTTCGCTTCGCTCGGGTCGTGGTAACTTTTTAACTATTCCTAAAAACTTTCTTTCAAAATACTATAAACCAATTCTTTCGTAGGTTTTTGATCTTTTAGTTTTGCCCGAACCACCTCAAAAGGTACTTTAAAATCACAACCCGATTTATACTCGCTGCAACCATAAGCGGTATTTCCTTTAAGAACCGTTCCTTTTTTACATTTCGGACATTCTAATGCATCGGATATTGGTTTTACAACTGTTTTCTTCTCTTCTAATTTGAGTTCGAAATTTTCATCAAAACGAAGCAAACCTTCCATAATTCCAGCATTGGTTTTGAAATCTTTTAAATTCACTGTTGATCCTTTTTGGAGCAATCGCAAATATTGATTTTCGGATATTTTTTTATCGGCAAAAGTATAAGGCAACACAAAACGACAACCCGCTTTGTAATTGCCACAGCCAAAAGCGGATTTTCCTTTTATGAGGTTTGCTTTTTTGCATTTTGGACAGACTTCTGCCAGAATTCCTTCCGCTTTCTTTTTCTCCACAACCGCTTCTTGTTTTTGGACACTTCCAGCATGCGAAATGTTGGCGCCTCTGGTTTCTCTTCGTACTTCATAGACCAATTCTTCGACCATTTGCTTCATATTCTTGATAAAGGCTCCTGCTGTAAAAGTTCCTTTTTCGATGTCTTTTAACTGCTTTTCCCAAGAACCGGTCAATTCTGCCGACTTGACCAACTCGTTTTGAATGGTGTCTATCAATTGAATTCCCGTTGGTGTTGGCAAAACCTGTTTTTTGTTTCGAACTATATATTGACGTCTAAAAAGGGTTTCAATAATATTGGCTCTTGTCGATGGACGACCGATGCCGTTTTCTTTCATTAATTCTCGTAAATCCTCGTCGTCAACTTGTTTTCCTGCAGTTTCCATAGCGCGCAATAAGGTGGCTTCTGTAAACTGATTCGGCGGTTTGGTTTCCTTTTCCAAAAACGAGGGCTGGTGTGGTCCTTTTTCGCCTACAACAAAATTAGGCAACAAATCGGCTTCTTTTTCTTTGGCATTTGTACTGAGCGCAGACGAAGTATCAAAGACTACGCGAAAACCTTTTTTCAGGATTTCTTTGCCGGTGGCTTTGAATAATACTTCGGCTGCTTTTCCGATTACGGTGGTGTTGGCTACCAAACAATCGTCATAAAAAACGGCAATGAAACGGCGTGTAATTATATCATAGACTTGCTGCTGATTGTATTGCAAATTGCTTTGAATCCCCGTTGGAATAATCGCGTGGTGATCCGTAATTTTTTTATCATTGAAAACCTTGGTCGATTTTTTTATCTTTTTTTCCAAAAGTGGTTGCGTCAAGGCGGCGTAATTGGTTAAGTTTTGTAGAATCCCGGGCACTTTTGGATAAATATCATTGGGTAAAAATGTGGTGTCCACTCTAGGATAAGTCACTACTTTTTGTTCGTATAAGGTTTGGACAATTTTAAGTGTTTCGTCAGCCGTAAAACCAAATTTAGTATTGCAATACACTTGCAAACCCGTTAAATCAAAAAGCCTGGGCGCAAATTCATTGCCGTTCTTCTTTTCAACGGAAACAATTTCGAACTCACTTTCTTTGACTTTATTGGCCAAAAGTTCGCCATCTTCCTTATTCAAAAAGCGTCCTTCTTCATAGCTGAAAAGGGTTTCTCGGTACAAAGTTTGCAACTCCCAATAGGGTTGCGGTTTGAAGTTTTCGATTTCTTTAAAGCGATCCACAACCATTGCCAGGGTTGGCGTTTGCACTCGCCCAATAGACAAAACTTGTTTGTATCCGCCGTGTTTTACGGTGTACAAACGGGTGGCATTCATACCCAATAACCAGTCGCCAATGGCTCTGGAAAATCCGGCGTAAAATAAATTATCGTAGTTGGCAGATGGTTTTAGATTTTCGAAACCCTCTTTGATGGCTTCGGTGGTTAGGGAGGAAATCCACAAGCGTTGGACTTCGCCTTTGTAATTGGCTTCGTTCATCACCCAGCGCTGAATGAGTTCTCCTTCTTGTCCAGCATCCCCGCAGTTGATGACCAAATCGGCTTTATCGAACAGGCTTTTTATGATTTTGAATTGCTTCTGAATTCCCGAATTGTCCACCACCTTGGTTTCGAATTTTTCGGGAAGCATCGGCAGGTTGTTGAGATCCCAACTTTTCCAATGCGGCTTGTAATCGTTGGGTTCTTTCAAGGTGCATAAATGCCCAAAGGTGTAAGTAACCTGATAACCATTGCCTTCAAAATACCCATCGTGTCTGGTATTGGCACCCAAAACGGATGCGATTTCGCGGGCGACACTTGGTTTTTCGGCAATACAGACCTTCATTTTTTGCTTCTAATTTTGAAGCCGCAAAGTAGGAATTTAGAAATTGGTATGGAAAGGAAATGTGATGGAGTTATGAACGACTTGGCAAGTGGAAGTTTTTTTAGTAGCAGAACTATTGATGTTTTCAATAACCAATCCTCCTGCTGTACACTGTATCTTTTGTTCTGAACTCCAGAACAAAAGGATGCCGTTCCCATCAGGGCTAAAGATTTCGTTTTATTTTCATAATAACGAAAGAGGAAATGCCGTATTCTTTTGCTAGCGCGAGCGTCACGCTCGTGCCCATTTCAAAATTAAAGATTTATTTGCTTTTGTTTGTGTTCACGAGCGGGACGCTCGCGCTAGCGGGGGAATGTTTTTTAGTTATTCTGTAGCCAATATCCCTTTTACTTTGTCAAAAATTAAGTTAAATGAATTAAAATCAAAATTTCCAACAAATTCTTCATTGCTTTCAATTAAATCGGCAAAATTTGCTTTCGATAAAGCAATGGAAGACTTTTGTTCTAAATCTTCTTTTTTATATATTTTTTCATCAATAACGCCATTAACTTTTATTTTGTTTTGAATTTTGTTAGTTCTAGTTTGATAAATACCATCAGTACTATTTCCACTTTCAAAAA